>CAMVRH010000043.1 GCA_947169835.1 uncultured Lachnospira sp.
TCTTGTGCAAACGCAATGCTTTATTCAGTACCGACTGGAAATATTAACGACGGAGTTGAATATCAAGTTCAGCTCTACGCAACATACAAAGTAAATAATTAAGAAAGGATACAGTTATGGAACGTAAATATTTAGCACATTTTATTGATGCCAGTATGAATGGAACTACTAAAAATTACGTGCGTTTAGGTAAAGACTTGGAAGAGTTAAACCAGGAACTTAACCCAGACGTTGAGCAGAAGAAGAACATTCTTGGCGAAAATTCAGTACAGCATAACGGATATGAAGTATCTTCTGAGATTGAGCCATTGTACTATACAGTAGACACTGGCACAGACAACACAGCACTATCTACAGTTCTACGCGACATCGCTATGAACAGAAAGACAGGCAATGCTTGTAAGACTACTATGGTTGATGTTTGGTTGAAAGAAGACGGTACTGTTGATACAGCATTCCGTGAGAATGTTACTATCGTACCTACATCAGTAGGTGGTGATACATCAGGTATTCAGATACCATTCACAGTTTATTACGAGGGGGGAAGAGTGGAAGGCACTTGGGATATGTCTACAAAGACTTTCACTGCACCCAGCAACGGATAATAGTGAAGAGGATGAAGACGATGATGTCGTATTAGATGTGAACACAAATCAAGGCTAGCCCCATTTGGGGTTAGCCTCTAATTATTAGGAGGAAAAAGATAATGGCTAATGCAAACAAAAAGGTTGTAAACAAACCTAAGGAAGAAAAGAAAACAAATCACGAGGAGTCTTACGACATTAAGGTCGATACTGGTGCGGTAAACGTGTTAGTAAGAGACAAAGATGGTAACGCTTTGGGTCACATCAAAATCAACCCAGCGGATATGGACATCCTCAAGAGATACGGAAAGGTAGTTGACAAGTTCAATGCTATCGAGTTTGAAGAGGGCAAAGAACCTACGGACGAAGAACTAATCGAATTATCAGAAATGGTAAAAGACCAATTCGACTTCTTGCTTAACTATCCAGTATCTGATGTTCTTTTCTCTAAGTGCAGTCCATTAACTATTATCAGTGATGGTGACTTCTTCTTTGAAAACGTCATGAAAGGACTCGAACCAGTACTCGAAAAGATTACTAATAAGCGAGTTGCCAAGAAGATGAAGAAGATTAAGAAGTACACTGATAAATACGCACCTAAATATCACAACTAATGAATGTATGGGAATTACCTACCTCGCTCGAAGTGGGTGGGGTAGAGTATGCCATACGTTCTGACTTTAGGGCAATACTAGACATCCTCAAAGCCTTTGGTGATCCTAATCTAGAAGACGATGAAAAGTGGGCGGTCGCTCTTACGATATTCTATGAGGAATACGAAAAGATTCCGAACGAGGCATTGGAAGAAGCCGCCGAACAACTAAAACTTTTTATTGATGTAGGGGAAGATAAATTTACAAAGACAGACAGACCAATAATGGACTGGGACCAGGACGCAAATATTATCATACCCGCAGTCAACAAAGTTTTAGGTGATGAAGTAAGAACCAAAGAGTATCTTCACTGGTGGACATTCATTGGTGCGTACAGTGAGATAGGGGAAAGTTTATTCAGTGAAGTAATTTCTATTCGAAGAAAGAAACAAAAGCATAAAAAGTTAGAGGACTACGAAAAGGAATTCTACAAGGAAAACAAAGGGCTAGTAGACCTAAAGACAAAACGTTCAGAAGAAGAACAAGCGAACATAGATAGAATTAACGCAATGTTAGATTAAGAGGGAAACAACTATGGCACAGTATGATGGCGAGATAGTTCTCAATACTAAGATAAACAGTGAAGGCTTTAAGGCCGGCTCTAAAGAGTTGGAAGCAGCAGTTCGCTCAGTTGCCAACTCAGTAGATGGTCTTGGTGAAAAGACTCGTAACTCCATCAACAAGTCTGTCACTGCATTTGCAAAACAGAATAATGCGTACGCAGAACAGAAGCGCAAGGTTGACGAACTTAAAGCTAAGATTGCAGAATTGTCAAATCAAAAAGTGGCAACGAGTGAGTGGAAAGAGATACAGGCACAGATAGATAATGCGAAGTCACGTATCAATACCTTGATAGATCAGCAAGACCGATTCTTGACTGGTGGTGGCAGCACTTCTGCAAGAGTATTCCAGTCACGTCAAAGCGAAATAGAACAACTAAAAGAAACAATAGCAGAAGCTGAGAAAGAGCAAAACCAACTACTAAACGAAGGCAAGGCATATAAGCCAGTAGACACTAGCCAACTTCAGCAAGAGTTGAGCGCAGCCGAAAGCAAGTTGAGTTTGAGTGGTGAATCAATACAAAACTCGGTCAGTGGCATTACTGCACGCATAAGTTCTGCAGGCAAGACCGCAGTAGTTAACTCGTCCAAAATGGGAATGTTTGGTAATGCTGTTAGAACTTTAGGTGCGAAGAGCGCACAAATTGCAAAGGCAGGCTTGAGTAAACTTGGTAGTGGCTTAAAGAGTGTTGCAGGTAAAGCACTTCAAGGCGCAAAGAGTTTGATTACGTTTGGTCGTAGTGGAGGAAGCGCAGGTGGTCGCCTAAAGACTGGGCTTACAACTATTCTTAAGTATGCGTTTGGAATTAGATCACTCTTTAGGCTAGTGAATAGAATACGTGGAGCGATAACCGAAGGTGTTAAAGCATTTGCAAGTGCAGATGCAGAGACTCAGGGCAGTATCAACAACTTAAAGGTATCGCTTAATAATTTGAAACTATCATTCGCTAGTGCGTTTGCTCCAATAATCAATACAATAGTACCTTACTTGCAGATATTGATAGGTTGGCTCACAACAGCTATTAACACAGTTGGTAAGTTTTTCGCTGCACTTACAGGCAAGAGTACGTACAAGCAAGCGACTACTAATTCTACTAGCTTGACAACTTCTACAGCTAAGAACACAAGCGCAACCAACAAGAATACTGCTGCTACAAAGAAATCTACTAAGGCTACTAAGGACAAGGCTAAAGCTACCAAGAAAGCCAAGAAAGAAAATGATAAGTACCTAAGCGGTCTTGATGAAATGGCTATATGGGAAGACAAAGTCAAAGAAGCACAGAAGCCTGATACCAAGACAAAAACACCATCTACCTCAACACCAAAGACTGGTGGAGTGGGTGGCGCAGGTGGTGCCGGCGGTCCTAAGATTAAGATGGCAGAAGTTGAGATACCAAAGTCTATTAAGAACTTTGCAGACACGATCAAGAAACTAATCGCAAAAGGTGATTGGAAAGGTGTCGGAAGTCTTATAGCTGACAAGTTGGATAACGCATTAAGAAGTATACCGTGGGGCAAGATAAAGGCGGGAGCATTAAAGATTGGTACAAACCTAGCCGATTTCTTTAACGGTGTGTTTGCCAATCTGTCTTTGGCTGAATCAATAGGTAACACTATTGCTCAAGCATTCAACACAGCTCTTAACTTTGTATATGGGTTCTTATCAACGTTTGACTTTAAGAAGTTTGGAACATTCTTGGGAACATCGTTTACATCAATAGTTAAGAATATTGAGTGGGGCAAGATAGGTACATCGATAGCTCTTGGTCTTAACGGTATCAAAAATACAATAGATGGTTTCTGGGATGGATACGAGGTAGGTTCAACTGCCAAAGGTCTATCATCGGCAATCAATAATTTCATATCAAAAACCGACTGGAAAGGTATTGCCATAACTCTTGGCAACTCTATTATGAATATCTGTGACGAGGCTATCGCGTTCTTACAAGAAGTAGACTGGGCCCAGATAGGACAGGCCATAGTTGACTTTGTTACAAGCATTGATTATTTCGGCATAGCAAAGAAGGTAGTTAGTCTCTTGGGCAATGCTTTGGGTAGCGCTGTTCGCTTAATATTCGGTATTCTAAAAGGCTTGTGGGACAAGCTTGTTGAGTACTTCAAGAGTTTGTGGAAGTCCGGAGGTGGTAATATCTTCGGCTTCATTTGGGGACTCATTAAAGGTATCTTCGGAAAGATATTCGGTATGCTAGGTTCGCTTGTTGGCGGAATAGTAGATGGAATATTTGGCAAAGGTACATGGGATAAAGTAGTCAACTTCTTCAGTGGCATTTGGAATGCTATAAAGACAGTACTTGACCCAGTAATTTCGTTCTTTAAGACGGTGTTTGGTGCGGTATGGTCTGTTCTAAAGGCTATCTTCACACCAGTAATTGGCTTTTTTAAGATGGTTTTCGGTACAGCGTGGAAAATCATCAAGGCTATCTGGGGAGCTGTTAAACCGTGGTTTATGGCCATTTGGAATGGAATCAAAGCAGTGTTTGGACCGGTAGTTTCATTCTTCAAAAAAGCCTTTGGCGACGCAGTGGCAAGAATCAAGGCGGTGTTTAGCGTGCTAAAGGCATTCTTCACCATCATTTGGGGAGCCATCAAGAAAGTATTTGGACCGGTAGTCGCTTGGTTCAAAGAAAAATTTGGCCAAGCATTTGCAAGAATCAAGGCGGCATTCGCCGGAGCCAAGAAAGTCTTTACTACAGTTTGGGAAGGCATAAAGGGAGTATTCGGCAAGGTAGTCGACTTCTTTAAGAATACCTTTGGTAAGGCTTGGGAAGCAGTAAAGGGAGTGTTCTCGAAAGGCGGAAAGATATTCTCTGGCATCAAAGATGGTATCGCCAATACATTCGGCAATATTGCCGGCAAGATTATTGATGGTATCAACAAGGTTATAAAGGTGCCATTCCAAGCATTAAGAAATGCACTTAATAAGATTAGAAATATTAAGATCATTAAGTGGCATCCATTCAAATGGATCAAGAAGGACTTGGTGCCAGTACCACAGATACCAACCAAGTGGCTACCAGGACACGCTAAAGGTGCGGTCATTCCACCTAGAAGTGAGTACTTGGCAAGACTCGGTGATCAGAAAGTTGGTACAAACATTGAGACTCCTGAACGACTAATGAGACAAGTATTCGCAGATGAATTGAAACATCAGCTTGAAAACACTGGCAATGGTGAGCAAAACATCTACGAGTTTGTGGCACAGATTAACCGCAAGAACTTGTTTGATGAAGTAATCAAAGAAGGCAAAATGAGAAAGAGGGCAACAGGCAAGAATGCCTTTGCGTTATAAGATATGGCACAAGACAGAATCAAGTTTAGAAAAAAGAAGACTGACCCCTGGACTACAATTAAGCAGCCAGACGAAAGTATGCAGTTCTCATTAGAGACTACATATTCATCAGACAGTGGAAGAGTGAAGAGTGGTGTTAACTATGTTAAGCCACTCTTTACAGTTGAACAGTATTCTTACAAAGCTAGTGATCTAACTAAAGCCGAAGCAAAGACTTTGTTGAGCTTTGTTGGAAAGGGACATAAGTTCCAAATGCACTACTTTTCGGTGTATCACGGTGCATGGCGAACAGACTGGTTTTACGTAGGCACAAGTTCTCTAAACATTCAAACTCTTAAAGAAAATCAAGAAAAGATGGAAGAAATATCATTTAACATTACAGGAGTAAACCCACTATGAGTTATTGGGATGATTGGTATGCAGGTTTATTGGGAGCTAATAAGGTATCAAAGGCAGTTATAGTTGATGGTACCAACGAACTAGACGTGACCCAGTATGTCGGCAATGAAAACTTTATTTTCAATAGAGGTTCGAGCGAAGACATATACGAAAGTTTTAGCCAGGATACTTTAACCATAGAACTTAATAATTCTACACATCGTTTTGATGATTATGTGTTTAAGGGGAAGAAATTAAAAATTGATATTACTACTAGCGACATCTATGAAGAGCATACATACAACTCGGACTTTTATAACTTACTTATTATCGGAGTCACAACTTCTGATGATTATGTAAGCCTAGAAACAGTTGTAATGAATATGGGCGAAAGTAGATTGTCTTGGTATTATCTTGGAGCAAAAAGCGACCTAGACCCATTCACATCCATTGGAATAGTTTTTGGTAATGCAGTAGGTCATAGCGGTATAACTTATTGGAGTGGGTTGAGCGGTTTTGCGAATGTCAATGTTCCTTTGCCAAGTTATCACTTTGACTGGAATGACTACTTGTCATCCGCACTAGATTCGATTTCGACTAATGGCGAAATGTTTACTCGACTATGTCAGATACTAGGTGGCTTTTGCTATTTGGATAAAGGCGATTCGGTTCCGTTCTTAAACATCAAGCACTTCCCTAAAACAGTATTGAGTAGCGAAGTGAGTTCCTATGTTTATGGCGGAACGTATGATGAGGTCTCATTAGAACCAATAAGGGTAGAAGATTTTCATATACCTAAAAATGACGTGTCAGAAGAAATAGATGTAAGTGATTATAAGTACATCGTATTTTACGGCGAACACACAGCTTTGACGGAAGTTTGGATGGATGCTGCGGAATTACCTCAAGGTACAGATATAACAGAAAAATACATACATCACGAACTCATTGATGTTAGTGAATACGACTCGATTACTTTAGAAAGTAGCACTAGTATTTGGACTGATTATATTTTACTTGCCCCATACAGCACAGGTGATAATTTGGATGGTAACGAAGATACAAAAGACGGTGGAAGCTTCACAGTCAATTACACAGTACTTGACGACAATGTATTGTCTGCGTATCAAATCAACTCAGATTATTACAGGCCAACTGGTATAAAGGGAATTGTTCCTTGTTGGAAAAATGAAAACAACGAATGGAAAATGGAAGACAAAGAAGTTGTGTATGGCACTAGCAGTGGTGCATTAGACTTAACCGGCAATGCAATTCTAAAAATGATTATATTTAGGAATGCAACGACAGAGTCTCAATACCCTTCAATATTTAGTGACATTTATGATGAAATCAACTTCCCAAGCGTAAGGTTTGAAGCGACCATTCCAAACAATTTGAAATTTGCTCTTGGTGATGTGATAGCACTATCAGGAGGTGTAGGACCAACAAGGTTTTCTTTCATAGAAAACATCAATACTGATATAAGCGGTCCAACTATATTAAGCAACAATAGAGGTGGTGAAAAGTAAATGGCAATTCAATTAAGAAGAGGCGCATATAATGATCTAAATATAAATGCTCTTTTACCAGGCGAAGTAGCTGTCGTTTTAAGAAACGACCCAAACACCGATAGTGGCAAAGCAGTATATATTTGCTTTGGTACTGGCGAGGTTCAGCGCATAGGAACAAGCGAAGATATTGATTCATTAATTCAAAAACTTAGTGAGATGACAGTGGTATGGACCGGTTC
>CAMVRH010000044.1 GCA_947169835.1 uncultured Lachnospira sp.
GAGCAAATCGTGGAGCGAGGATATGTCATGCGAATGAAAATGGTAGAAAGTATCTGGGTATTGGACTGATACCTCAGGCCGGTGTTGCAATAGGTTTGGCGATGATGTGTTCATCGGTCGTTCCAAAGTATGCAAACCAGATAATGGCAGTAGTAGTTTGTGGAACAATTATCTACGAGTTAGTTGGACCAATAGTTACTAAGGTTATGCTAGTAAAAACTGGTGAAATAAAACCAGAAAATAGTAAATAACTATTTAAAAATTTTTAGGGATTGTTAATAAGTATGGAATTTAAACTTCACTCAAAATTTAAACCGACAGGCGACCAGCCTGAAGCTATCGAAAAGTTAGTCGATGGCTTTAAAAAGGGTGAGCAATTCCAGACATTGCTAGGTGTAACTGGCTCGGGTAAAACATTTACTATGGCAAATGTTATTGAGCAGATACAAAAGCCAACGCTTATTATCGCTCACAATAAAACTTTGGCGGCGCAGCTTTACGGAGAGTTTAAGGAATTCTTCCCAGAGAATGCAGTTGAGTACTTCGTATCATACTACGATTACTATCAGCCAGAGGCTTACGTTCCTAGCACAGACACTTACATAGAAAAAGACTCATCCATAAATGACGAGATTGATAAACTTCGCCACTCAGCCACTATGGCTTTGATGGAGAGAAAAGATGTAATTATTATCGCATCAGTTTCTTGTATTTATGGTTTGGGAGATCCAATAGATTATAAGAATATGGTTTTATCTCTTCGCCCAGGAATGGTTTATGACAGAGGAGATGCCATAAGAAAATTAGTTGAGATTCAGTATGACAGAAACGATATGGATTTCACTCGTGGAACATTTAGAGTGCGCGGTGAAAATCTAGAAATCTATCCTGCATCATATGGAGACAGCGCTATCCGCGTCGAATACTTTGACGATGAGATAGATAGAATAGTAGAGTTCGATGTTTTGACAGGTGAGGTTAAAAGAGAACTCGAACACGCTGCCATCTTTCCTAACTCACACTATGTGACTGCGCCAGATAAATTAGAGCGCGCTATCAAGGCTATAGAGGAAGAGTTGAAGGAGCAGGTTGCGTACTTTAAATCAGAAGATAAGTTGATTGAGGCTCAGCGTATAGCAGAGCGCACAAATTTCGATATAGAGATGCTAAAGGAAACTGGTTTTTGTAGTGGTGTTGAGAACTACTCGCGTCACATGGCAGGCCTTCCTGCAGGCGCTACACCTCACACATTAATCGAGTACTTTGGCGATGACTTTTTAATCATCATTGATGAGTCGCATATGACTATTCCACAGATTCGCGGAATGTATAATGGCGACCAAGCTAGAAAGAGCAACTTGGTAGAATACGGCTTTAGGTTGCCTTCGGCAAAGGACAATCGTCCTCTTAAGTTTGAAGAGTTTGAGAGTATGATTGACCAGATGATGTTTGTGTCAGCCACTCCTGGTGAGTACGAGGCAGAGCACGAGCTAGACAGAGCAGAGCAAATCTTAAGACCTACAGGACTACTCGATCCAGAAATAGAAGTTCATCCTATCGAGGGACAGATTGACCATTTGATTGCAGCTATCAACCGTGAGACTGAAAAAGGCAATAAAGTTTTAGTTACAACATTAACTAAGAAGATGGCTGAAGATTTGACGGACTATATGAAGGAAGTTGGAATTAGAGTTCGCTATCTTCACTCAGATATAGACACGCTAGAGCGTACAGAAATTGTTAGGGATATGAGACTTGATGTGTTTGACGTTTTAGTTGGTATCAACCTTCTTCGTGAGGGACTAGATATTCCAGAAATTTCGCTCGTTGCAATATTAGACGCCGACAAAGAAGGTTTCCTTCGTTCGGAGACATCGCTCATTCAGACTGTTGGACGTGCTGCTAGAAACTCGGAAGGTCATGTTATAATGTACGCAGACGAAATCACAGATTCTATGAAGAATGCGATAGATGAGACAAACAGAAGACGTGCTCTTCAAATGAAGTATAATGAGGAACACGGAATCACACCTGAGACTATCCAAAAAGAAGTGCGTGATTTGATTAGCATTTCGAAGCAGGTGGATAAACAGATAAATGATATAGAAAAAGATCCTGAGTCTATGGATCGAAAAGAAATAGAAGAACTAATTAATAAAGTTAAGAGAAGAATGGACCAAGCAGCAGCAGACTTAGATTTCGAGACTGCTATTGAGATGAGAGATAGACTAACCACTCTTAAGACAGAATTGGAGAAGATGGATTAGATGGCAAGTAAGTACATAAAAATTAAAGGAGCAAAAGAGCATAA
The DNA here is from genome assembly GCA_947169835.1 of uncultured Lachnospira sp. Lineage (GTDB taxonomy): Bacteria > Bacillota > Clostridia > Lachnospirales > Lachnospiraceae > Eubacterium_G. The sequence continues at coordinate 2,312 of CAMVRH010000044.1, forward strand.
CCTAAAGAAGATTAATGTAAACATACCTCGTGATAAGTTTACAGTAGTGACAGGACTTTCAGGTTCTGGTAAATCTTCGCTTGCTTTTGATACGGTTTATGCTGAAGGTCAGAGACGCTACATGGAGTCTCTCTCTTCGTATGCCAGACAGTTCCTTGGCCAAATGGAAAAGCCATCGGTGGAGAGTATCGAAGGATTGCCACCAGCCATTTCTATTGACCAAAAATCGACCAACAAAAACCCAAGATCTACAGTTGGAACAGTGACAGAGATTTATGATTATCTCCGTCTTTTGTATGCGCGAATCGGTATACCTCACTGTCCAAACTGCGGCAAAGAAATCAAAAAACAAACTATCGATGAAATAATAGATCAAATCTTAAAGATGGAAGATGGCACAAAGTTTATGGTGCTAGCTCCTGTCGTTCGTGGAAAGAAAGGTCGCCACGAAAAGGTACTAGACAGCGCAAAGAAAGCTGGCTATGTAAGAGCCGTAGTGAACGGTGAAGTGTTGATGTTAGAAGATGACATCACTCTAGATAAAAATATAAAGAACAATATCGACATAGTAATAGATAGATTAAGTATTAGAGATGGAATAAAGCAACGTCTTACAGATTCAGTTGAGACTGCTCTTAAACTAGCAAAAGGTCTAGTTGTAATTGAAAAGATAACTAAAGCTAAAAAGACAGAAGAAAAGAAGAAGGCTCTAACTAATACTAACGATAATGAAAACAGAACAATGTATTCTCAGAACTTTGCTTGTATGGATTGTGGAATTAGTATTGATGAGATCCAGCCTAGAAGTTTCTCATTTAATAATCCATTTGGCGCATGCCCAGAATGTTCGGGTCTTGGATTTAAGCAGGAGTTTGATTTAGATTTAATGATTCCTGACAGAAGCCTTAGCATCAATGAAGGTGCGCTTCAGGTTATGGGTTGGCAGAATGCCAAAAACAAAGGAAGTTACAACCATCAGGTGCTAGTAGGACTGGCAGAGAAATATGGTTTTGATTTGGACACTCCATTTGAGAAGTATCCAAAGAAAATACAGGACATAATTATTAATGGTACAAAGGGCGAAGAGTTTGACGTGGAATACACATCGCGTCGTGGTTCAGGAATGTATCGCTTCGCCTTCGAGGGATTAATCGAAACCACAAAGAGAAGATACCGAGAAGCTTGGAACACAAGAATGAAACTAGCATACGAGGAGTACATGAGTGTGACTCCATGTCCAGTGTGCCAGGGACAAAGACTTAAGAAAGAATCTCTAGCGGTGACTGTTGGAGATAAAAATATTTTTGAATTCACAGAGCTACCTGTCAGAGATAGCATTGAATATATTGATAGAACAAAACTAAACAGCACACAGAAAAAGATTGGTGCTGAGATTATAAAGGAAGTTAAGGGTAGACTACAGTTCTTGCAGGACGTGGGACTAGAGTACCTTACACTTTCTCGTGCCACAGGAACTTTGTCTGGTGGAGAGGCACAACGAATTAGACTTGCCACACAGATTGGTTCAGGACTAGTGGGTGTAGCTTACATTATGGATGAGCCAAGTATCGGTCTTCATCAAAATGATAATGCGAAACTTCTAAAGACATTAAAGAAACTTAAAGATATTGGAAACACTTTGGTTGTGGTTGAGCACGACGAAGAAACAATGCGAGCAGCAGACCACATCATAGATATTGGACCACGAGCTGGACTACACGGTGGTAAGGTTGTGGCCGAAGGAAAAGTGGAAGACATTATTGCGAATCCAAAGTCTTTGACGGGGCAGTACTTAAGCGGCGAGAAAAAGATTAAGATTCCAAAGATTAGGAGAAAGCCAACAGGCTATCTCGAGGTTAAGGGTGCGCAGGAGAACAACTTAAAAGAAATAGATGTGAAATTCCCACTTGGAGTTTTCACTTGTGTTACTGGTGTGTCAGGTTCTGGTAAGAGTTCGCTAGTTAATGAGATTCTTTACAAGAGACTAGCAAAGGACCTTAACCGTGCGCAGACTAGACCGGGCAAGCACAAAGGAATAGAGGGAGAAGAGGCGCTAGATAAGATTATAAATATCGACCAGTCGCCTATCGGTAGAACTCCTCGTTCTAACCCTGCCACATACACCGGAATGTTTGATCAAATCCGTGATCTGTTTGCTGCGACAAAGGATGCAAAAGAGCGCGGCTACAAAAAAGGACGTTTTAGTTTTAACGTAAAAGGCGGACGATGCGAAGCATGTTCAGGAGATGGAATTTTGAAAGTGGAGATGCACTTCCTTCCTGATGTTTACGTGCCTTGTGAAGTTTGTGGCGGAAAGAGATATAACAGAGAAACTCTTGAAGTTAAATACAAGGGTAAGAATATATACGAAGTACTTGAGATGACAGTGGAAGAGGCTATGAAGTTCTTCCAGAACGTTCCAAAGATTTATTCGAAGGTAAAGACTTTGTATGATGTGGGACTAGGCTACATTAAACTTGGTCAGCCATCTACTACTTTGTCGGGCGGTGAAGCACAACGTATTAAGTTAGCTACTGAACTTTCAAAGAGAAGTACAGGTAGAACCATTTACATTTTAGATGAGCCTACTACAGGACTTCACTTCTCAGACGTTCACAAGCTTGTTAAGATTTTGCACACGTTAGTGGAAGGTGGAAACACGGTAGTTGTAATTGAGCATAACTTAGATGTGATAAAATGCGCCGATTACATTATCGATATGGGACCTGACGGAGGAGACAGAGGTGGAACTGTGGTAGTGAGCGGAACACCGGAGGAAGTGGCTAAACACAAGACAAGTTACACAGCAAAATACATAAGGAAAGAATTGAAAAAATAAAGTATACTTATATAGAAGAAAAAGAAGGAAGATAAGATTAAATGGATAGAGAAGATAGAGCAAAAAAAGTAATGTATCAAAGAATTGTGCTAGGCATATTTGCAGTGCTAGTAGTGATTGCTATTATTGTGGGAATCAGATCTTGCGCTACCAAAGATGACAGCGCAAAAACTACTACAGTAAAAGCCACCAAGGCACCAACCACTAAAGAAACTACTACCAAAAAGGTGAAAGAACCTAAAGTAGCCATCATAGGTGAGTGTTATGTAGAAGATTTTGAAAATTACTGCAAAGACTTGCTACCAAAGAAAACACTTTACGTATATAAAATAGGTGTACTAACTGGAGCATTGATAAATGACAAGTATCTAAACTACCAGGGAAATACATATACAGCTGAAGAGAGAGTAGCACTCTATAAACCAGATCAGTTATTCTTCCTAGTTGGAATGAATGAGACAGAAAATGACACACCACAAATTACAGTGAAACATTTCGACACTATGATTAAAGACATCAAAGGTGTAAGTCCAAATCTAAAAGCAGTTATCTGTTCGCTTCCTCCGGTAGCCAAAGACGGACTAGATGGATACGGAACAAATGCACAGATTAGAAATTACAATGAAAAGATAAAAGCATATTGCGACAAGACAGATGGAGTAGATTATCTAGACATTAGAGACATTATGGAAGATGAGAACGGCAAACTTAGTAAAGAAGCCAATCCAGGTGATGGAGCTCACTGGCAGATATCTACTACCAAGGAAGTTGCAAAACGCATAAAAGAAAAATCAGACGAATTGAAATATAAGTAAAAGGAGAATGATTATGGCTTGTTTTTTAGTACCAACAGCTGAAGCAATCATAGCAGGAGTAAGCAAAAAGAGCGTAAAGAAACACGAAAAGAAACAGAGTGGTAAAATACCATTTTCTACAAAGTTAGGATGGCTAACAAAAATGTCAGCATTTGGCGCTATCCTTCTAGCATTTGAACACGTATGGCATGGAGAGGTTGTGCCTTTCTTCCCATTCCTTACAAACGCAGTTAATCCAAAGAGTAGAGCAGAGATGTTTACTGAGATGGCAACTACAGGTGTTCTTATGGCAGCGCTTATCACAGTTGTTTGGATTGGAATGCTAGTGGTAGTTCACTTTGCAGAGAAAAAAGCTGCAAAAGAAGTTACTGAGAGTTAGGAGAAATTATGACATTACTTATTGCAGTATTTGCAGCTATTGTTAGCACAATCATTTGGTATGTGGGTGCTCCTAAGAGCAGAAAACTATATGTTGGAGTTCTAACTCTTATGTACTGGGGCGCATCTATCATGTGGTTAGCAGATGCCATTATGGAATACAGAGAACTAGGTGCAAAATATTTTGAGCCTGCGGCAAAGGATATGTTAAACGATTCATTCCTTGGCCTATCGGTAGTAGCACTAGGATTAATCATCTGGTTAATCATTTTGCTAATTAAAGATCCTAAGGGCGTTATTAGAAAAGTAGTTAAAGAAGAAACAGAGGATTAGAATGTCTTCAAAATCATACGACGATATGGAGTTTGCAAAACTAGATACCGACAGAGAACTTCGCCAAAATGTGGCGGAGGTAGTTTTCTGCGAAGGAAAAGAAGACGAGCACTTAGTAAAAATCTTCAGAAGACTTTACGAACAAAATGGACAGGTGCTTGGAACTAGAGCAAGCTCTCATCAGTATGATTTAGTAAAAGAAGTTATTCCAGAAATAGAGTATGATGAAACTTCTAGAATCTTGAAAGTTGAAAAAGAAAAAGAACTAATCGGAAATATAGCGATAGTGACAGCCGGCACTGCCGATATAAAAGTGGCAGAGGAAGCAGCACAGACGGCAGAGTTTCTTGGTGCAAAGGTAAATAGAATCTTTGACGTGGGCGTAAGTGGAATCCACAGACTCTTAGACAAAGAAGACGAGATACGAGAGGCAAACGTCGTAATAGCAATAGCCGGCATGGAAGGAGCATTGGCGAGCGTGATAGC
>CAMVRH010000045.1 GCA_947169835.1 uncultured Lachnospira sp.
AGTAGCTACTACTAGCGGTCCTGCCACTTTTTTGATTGTACCTCTACTCTCCATAACTGTTTCCTCTCAAAGTTATACTTAAAATTATTATTCATCACCAAACAAAATATCAGATCCTACCGCTTGCTCGACAAAGGACTTAACCTGAGCCACGCCTTCTCCCGTGTTTCCACTAATGCCTGGAATAGGAATAATGGCTGGACTGATACTTTCTTTGTGTTTATCAATCTCATCTTTAATTTCTTTTGCAAGGGATTCTGTCACATATATAATGGCATATTCGCCCAAGGTAAGTTTCTTTAGAAGTTTCTTTCCCTCGTCCTTTTCCTTCACCGGGTATATATCTAATCCCAATGCAGAAAAGCCATATATGCTGTCATAATCTCCCATTACTGCTACTTTACTCATCTTTACCTCTTACGCATACATAATTCGTGCGCGTTCTTTTATAAAGTCTTCGTCAAAACCATTCTCTTTACATGAAAGAATAATCTTAACTGTTTTAATCTCATTATCTCTTGCTAGTGAATATGCAAGAACTGGTCCAATAGTAAATGTCTCGTATTTCTGTGATTTAATTCTCTCTATTATTTTATTGTCACAGACACACTCAAAGTATGATATAGACTTTTCAGCGGCTAAAGCCAAATCTTCATGACCAATATCTTTTAAGTAATCAATCACTGCTTCGTAGCCGTCGTTTACTGCTCGCTCTAGTTCATTAACATTTACATACTCGCAAGGTATCATCGCCTTAAATGCAAAGTCTGAATCTTTGCCGGCACGGGCTGAACGAATTGCAACCTTTATATCAGCCATACCTACTTTTATATTTGTGTAATCTTTAATCAAGCTGTTTGTAGACTCTCTACCAATGTTTCTAAACATTCTTAAAAGTTGCTTATCGATAATGATGTCACAGAGCTGTCCATCGCCACTCTTTATCAAAGTCTCTGAAGCCTTTCTCGCTGTATGAATCATATGCTCAGGCAACTTCTCATATTCAGAGTTTGTGATGATATCTTCTAGTTCCTTAATAGTGATATTTTCAATGACTTTGATGTGCTCGTCATTTTCATCTTTCACACCATTTGGATCTAGCGCCACATATACATACTTGTTTGCAACAGATGCATCTGTGTAGACTTTCTTGATAGCAGTTTTTAAATTGTGATATTCATCTTCCACTATCAAGACTTTTTTATCATCTTTATCTTTGATAATGTCGTCTATAACTTCTCGTGTTTTATTTTTTTCAATTTCTATAATGTCGTTTAGAGATTCGTTTGGAGTATTACTTCCCCAACCTTTATCTTTCAACATTTGAAGTGCGCTGTCATAATCCTTAGCCTCCGCCAAAGACTTCACATCTTCATCTGTCAAAAGCGTACTCTCCAACGCTCTTATACGGGCAACACCGTAAATATACTCATCCACAAGTATTACCTCCTATTTATTAAAAAGGTTTTTATTTACCAAGTCTCTAAGTTCATCTCTCTTTGCTTCAAAGATAGCATCAAAAGTACAGTTCTCTTCTATGTCGCCATACTTTAGAATAAATCCATCAGCAATATCTGCTGGCTCGTTATCTACAGTTAGAGAGCCACCTTTTTCTTTTGCAATATCTGAAGCTTTCGCTTCAAAATCAGATGGAATTCTATCTAAATCTTTTTTAGAGAAACAAATCTTTCCATCCTTATCTTGAACATTTCCCTTTAACACATTTAGGACAGTTGCAAAATAAGAATCTGCATCTTGATTTTTAAGTTCATCCAATGCTCTTGCAATTACTTCATCAATCACTTCACCTTTAGCTTTAAGTAGAGCATTTCTCTGTTTAAACTCGCCGTTTGAAACCACTTTTTCTTCAAATAAATCTTGATCTCTTTTTGCTTGATCTAAGATAATTTTGATTTCTTTGTCGGTCTCTTTTTTGGCTTCGGCTAAAACACTTGCTCTGTAGCTTTCAGCGTCCTTTTTGATAAGTTCGATTTCATCCCTGGAATTGGATTTAATTTTCTTTACAATATTATCTAATCCACTCATTGTAATTCTACTTTCAATTTATTTTAGTGCGATTCCGTTTACTGCTAGGAATGAAATAAGTAGCGCTAAGATAGCGTATGTCTCAACCATGGCTGGTAGAAGCATTGCCTTAGCAAACTGGTCTGGCTTCTTAGCAATAATTCCGATTGAAGCTGCACTAGTTTTACCCTGGTACTTACCTGAAATAAGTCCAACGATAGCGATTGGTAGACAAGCTGCCAAAATCTCTAGTCCCTGGATAGCTGTAATTTCAACTGCGCCACTACCAATGATTCCAATCTTTGATAGTGTAACGAAACCAATAAGTAGTCCGTAAAGACCCTGTGTACCAGGTAGTAGTTGCATTACCAATACCTTCGCAAACTTAGATGGATCTTCGCTCATTACTCCTGCTGCTGCTTGTCCTGCTATACCAACACCGATAGCTGAACCAGCACCTGCCAAAAGCACTGCCAAAGCTGCACCTAAAATTGCATAAACGATTCCTTGACTTGTAAAAAAGTCTCCCATTGTTGTTGCTGCTGCTAATAACATAATAAAAACCTCTCTTTTTATATATTTACTATTCTACGAATAGTTGTTAACTCTTTTTAACCTTTACATATTTTGTATCTTCTTTAAATGGCTTAAACTCTCTTCCGCCGCCTTCGTAGAACTTTCCAAAGAACTCTACAAACTGCAAACGGTTCGTGTGCACATATGCACCTAACAAGTTGATTGCCATATTAAATGTATGACCAATAATGAATACTACGACAAATAGTATTACACCAAGCACTGACTTTCCACCCATAGCTGCCATTGTATTAATAACTGATGCGATAACTCCAGTAGCTAGTCCCAAAGCCAAAAGTCTTGAGTATGATAGCAAATCACTTAGCCAACTTGTCACATCATATAAACTGTAGAAACCAAGTAATACTCGTTTAAACGGATTCTTTCTTCCTCTTCCGCCTGTAACCAAAATTCCTAACATTCCAACAATCGTCATAATCTTCGCTGTTAAATTAAGCCATGCCGGAAACTCGATTTGACTACCTGAAAGTGAAGCAAAGATAGATGTTGGTACAAGCATTAGTATCAATCCTATTAAGAACAAATACCAAAATACGGCATCTGCAAAGAATCCATAAACATCTTTGTTCTTTAAATCCTGATACCCTTTAATACCAAGTCCAGTAAACAAATGTATAATACCGATAATCATACAATAGATTAACAACTGCATTGGTTGTTTAATCGGCTCAAACCATACTGACTGTATATTAAACTTTGTGCCAAAGAATGTATCTGATATTACATATATGGCATCGCCAAAGTAACCACCAAACAGTATTCCCCATATAAGTGTTGAAATACCACAGTACTTAAACATTCTTAATGATTTTGCCATAGACTCTGACATATTTGGATATTTCTTAAGCACAATAAATGTGGCCAAGAACATAATTAATCCATATGCCGCATCACTTAGCATCATACCGAATAGTATGTAGTAGAATATCGATGTAATAGTAGTTGGATCTATCTCAAATCTATTTGGATATCCAAAGGCTGTTACTACACCTTCCACTGCTCCAGAGAACTTATTATTCTTCAAAAGCACTGGTGCTTCTTCATCTACGTAATCTTCTGTATCTACATATGCTGTATATTTGTTTTCTAATGTAGCCTTTATTTCATCCACTTCATTCTCTGGTATAGAACCAGTAATAACGAATGTATGCTTACTCTGTTCTAGTTCACCTAGTACTTTGTATTTGTCTGCACGTACTCTGTAATAGTCAGCCACTTCCTCTATTCTGAATTTCAAATCTTCTTTAGCCTTAATGCGGTTTGTTAGATTTTCTATTTCAGCTTTATGTGTAGTGATTCTCTCATTACGTCTTCTAATAGACTCAGTTGGAAGATGATGTGTATAGTAAACTGGCTTTGTAAAGTCTAGTTTCCTTAATGCATCTTCAGTTTCCTCTTTTACTTCTTTATCAGTAATAACTGCTATATAAGTCTGAGTATCATCACTACTTACTATTTTTACTTCTGTCTCCTCTGGGAAGCCTTCCACCTGAGAAACTTTAATATTTAATTCTTCCTGCGTATAAGCACCTGGAATAATTCCAAGTAGCAAATCTGTAGTCCTAGTTCCTCTTGTATTCATTGGAACATCTAGACCAGTCCATGGTTCTATTGCAGTCTTCTCATCTTCGCACTTTGCAATCTCAAGATTTAGATCATCAATCTCTTTACCATAGTTTGTAATCTCTTTGGCTTCTGCCACTAGATCTCTATGTGTCTCTTCTATTCCTAAAAAATCATCTTCAGTAATGTCCTGCTTACCTTTGAGCGAATCAAACATTCCAGTCTTTTCTTCTGAATACAAAGAAAGAACCTCAAGTGCATTCTCACAAGAAACAACACTCCTCTCAAAAACGGAGATTTGTGTGGCTGTATTCATCTTTTCAAAATCGTCCTCTTCAAATTTTGAAATCTCAATACAACCTTTTCTTTGAATGTACTCTAAGATTCTCTTTCTATCTTCTTTCAAAGCACAGATATTTATTTTTTTCATTTTCTGTACTGACATAATCTTCCCTCGTGTAGTTTTTCACACCCCTTTTGCTTAACCGATAGCTTTCTTAACTAACTCAACAGTCTCATCCATTTTAGACTTTGCGTTTGTCTTTAAATCTGTTACAAGATTTTCTATCTCTCTATCTTTATTCTCTTCGATAGTCTTGCATTTATTCTCAAGCTCTTCCATTTCTTTGGCAGCCTGTTCCTTGGCAAGATTAATAGACTCATCACTCACTTGCTTTGCTTCCTTTTCCACATCAGCCTTCGAGTTTTCAGCCTCTGCCCTGGCATTTCTTACCATTTCGTCTGCTTCTTTTTCTGCTTGTTTTACTGCATCAATCGCATCTTTCAACATAACTTTATCCTCTATCTTAACTGCATTTTCAAATCTCTTCTAGCCTCGCGCTCTTGGTCCTTTTTCTTAATGTCCACTCTCTTGTCTGCTTTTTTCTTACCCTTAGCTAGTCCAATTTCTACTTTCACTAGACTACCTTTAAAATAAACTTCCAACGGAACTAATGTGTATCCTTGTTCATTTATCTTTCCAGCTATCTTTGAAATCTCATACTTGTGAAGTAGAAGTTTTCTAATTCTAAGCGGATCTTTGTTAAAAATGTTTCCCTTCTCATAAGGATTAATGTGCATACCGTGAATTAGTACTTGTCCATTTTTAACTCTTATGAAGGCTTGCTTAATACTGCAGTGTCCTTGACGTAAGGATTTCACTTCTGTACCTACTAATTCAATACCTGCTTCATAAGTCTCCTCGATAAAATAATCGTGGCGAGCTTTTTTATTTTTTGCAATTGAACGTATTTCCTCTGCCTTCATTTTGTCCTCTTACCATAAATCTCGCACAAGATACATTATACCACTTTTAGCACATATTTTAACCGATTTTTACTTATAATTATTAAGTATTTTTCTGCTTAAATAAAGCTAAAATCTATGGTTTTTGATACCTTGCTTGCGCTATCTACTACTATACTTACCTTCTCTCCTAATTTATATACATTTCCACTATGTTCGCCCACTAACATCATGTTTTCTTCGTCGAAGTCATAGTGATCGTCAGTTATATTTGAAATGTGAACTAGCCCCTCTATGGTGTTTTCTAGTTCCACATACACACCGAAGTTTGTAACGCCTGAAATGATTCCCTCATAAGTCTCGCCTATATGTTCTCTCATATACTCTGCCTTTTTCATCTTCTCAGTGTCACGCTCCGCATCATCGGCTCTTCTTTCATTTATGCTGCAATGCTTTGTCACATCATCCAATATATTTTTGTAATGATTTATCTTTTCATCATTCATCTCACCGTGAAGACTCTGCTTTATAATTCTATGAATCTGTAAATCAGGATATCTTCTAATAGGCGATGTGAAGTGACAATAATACTTTGCACTCAAGCCATAATGACCTTTATTATATGGTTCATACACCGCTCTTTGCATAGAACGAAGCATCATTCTGCTAATCAAAGGTTCCTCCGGCGTATCTTCCACCTGCGCCAAAAGCTTTTGAAGCTCCTTTGGATGCATCTTTCCATTTGAAGTTTTTAAGTGATATCCAAAGTTACTTGCAAACAAAGATAGGGCTTTCATCTTCTTAGGATCAGGCTCTTCGTGATTTCTGTAAACAAATGGAATATCCTGCCAATAGAAGTTTTCAGCCACAGTCTCATTGGCTGCTAGCATAAAGTCCTCTATTATCTTTGTCGCTCTATTTCTAATATATGGTGTAATAGAAACTGGCTTACCCTTAGCGTTTAATTCGATATTACACTCTCTAGTTTCAAAGTTGACTGCACCACGGTGATTTCGTCTCTTGCGAAGGATGTGTGATAGTTCATACATAAGATTAAAGAAATCTACATAGCCCTCATTTCTTTTTTCTGCTTCTGGGTCATGTTCTATTACTGCATTTACTTCAGTGTAAGTCATTCGTCTATCAACATTTATAACAGTCTCAGCTATTTCGTATGAATCAATCTTTCCATCTGGATTAATTGTCATAATGCAGCTGAGTGCCAATCTATCCTCACCCTGGTTTAGCGAACAAATACCGTTTGATAATCTTCTTGGAAGCATTGGAATAACTCTATCTACCAAGTAGACACTAGTTGCTCTATTGTATGCTTCATCATCTAGTGCAGAATATTCTGTCACATAATGAGATACATCAGCAATATGAACGCCAAGAATATACTGCTCACCTTCTTTTCTAAGAGTTATAGCATCGTCTAAATCTTTGTCGTCCTCGCCGTCTATTGTAACTGTACGTTCATTTCTTAAATCTAGTCTCCCCTCGATATCTTTTTCAGATACCTTATCAGGAATTCTTTCAGCCTCATACTGGACTTCCTCGTCAAACTCGCTTGGAATTTCATATTCATTTACAATCGATAGTATATCGACTCCAGGATCACTAACATGACCTAGAATCTTTACAACCTCACCTTCAGGCTTTCTGCCCTTTTGGCCATAGTCTGTAATCTTTACAATAACTTTATGTCCATTGATAGCTCCGTGCTTA
>CAMVRH010000046.1 GCA_947169835.1 uncultured Lachnospira sp.
CTCTATTCCGCGGTAAATTCCAAGTCCATGATTTTCATGCACTACGTAATCGCCCACGTTCAAATCCGCAAAGCCTGAAATCACGCTACCTTTGTATGTGCTCTTCTTTCTTTGGCGACGACGCTTCTCGCCAAAAATATCTGAGTCCGTAATCACGGCATACTTAAGTAGCGGATAAATGAATCCCGCCTTCAATCTATCCTTAACAAGCATTACCTCTTTGCCCTGAGGTACCTTGTCCGAAACCTCATTCTGATTGACAAAGTACGCATTAAGACCCTGGTCCATCAGCTCCTTCGCCATTCTCTTACCCCTAGTGGTTGAACTAGTTGTAATCAAAACCGCAAAGTCGCGCTTTTTATAATTTTCCAAATCACTTACCAACATCTCAAAGTGGCCGTTGTACGAGTGCACATTCTTACACTCCATCTCCACCTGAGTGTCCACGTCAAAGGCCTTTGCCTTCTGCGCGATTGTGGTAAACATTACTTTTGCTTCTTTGTTTATTTTTCGCAAGATATCGTCTTTGCCCCAGATGATATCTATCTGACCTGGAAGCACGTATCCTTTGCCGAGGCGGTTTGACATGCTCTCCGCAAACTCCATGCTAGTTGAGCTTAGTTTCTCCGCCACCCTATTTGGCTCATCAATAAAGAACACTGGATTCTCAAAGTAATCTATCAAGCTTACCAAATCGTCAAAGAAATAGTTTACGTACGAATCATATGCAGGGCTAGTTGGGTCGATATCAACCGCTGTCAAAAATTCTTCCACGGTGTAGCGAAGTCTGCTAGCACTATCATCCCCATCTTCTGCATTGTCTTCCAGCTTTCCAGCCTGCTCTTCCAACTCATCTCTAATGGCTTCCACGCCTTTTTCAATCTGCTGCTCATCTAAGATGTATTCGTTTGCTGGATAAAGTTTTATACTATCAATTTTCTCAATGGATCTTTGCGAATCCACATCAAAACTTTTTATCTCTTCTATCTCATCGTCGAAGAAGTCTATTCTAAATGGAACCTCGTCCGTTAGAGTGTAGACATCCACTATACTTCCACGCACCGAGAACTGACCTGGACTCTCAATCTGGTCCACGCTCTCATATCCCATCTCGACAAACTTAGCCCTTAGGTCGTCTATGTTTATCTGCTCGCCCTCTTCTTTGTTTGAGAAGTGGTTCTTGATTTTTTAATAAACTCTAAGCGCTGTTTTAGAATGTAACTTCCGTGCACGTCCGCGCTAAAGAATATCAAATCCTTTGAAGGATAAAGGATGGCATCCACCCCGAAACTTCTTAGGTCATCGCATAGTTCTTGGGCCTTAATGGCATCAAAAGTAACGACGACTTTTTGTTTATAGCCCTCGTTCAATCCTGAGATCATGTGAGAAAGGCCTGCTGCTTCTAAGCCAGTCACTTGAACTGAACTTCCAAGCGCCATCGCCTCTTTCACTCTCTCATACTCATTTAAGTTTTCTAAAGGATATCTAAAGTATTGCTTCATGAGTATATATAAAATGCCATTTGGCATCTTCCTTTAAATTATGCCGGTTGTGTTTTATGAGTTGTATTTGTTCATTGCGTATTCTTCATCGTGCTCGATTATATCTAAGATAGCATCTGCTGATGTCTTAGCAGCCTCGTCTATCTTTGCACGCTCAGCCTTGCTAAACTTTCCTAAAACGTGCTTTATCAAATCTGAGTTGCCACCGTTCTCGCCCACGCCCACGCGCACTCTTGTAAAGTCCTCGCTCTTTAGGTGTGCGATTATATTCTTAAGACCGTTGTGTCCGCCGGCACTTCCGCTCTTTCTAATTCTAATTCTTCCAATGTCCAAATTTATATCATCAGAAATAACAATCAAATTTTGTGTGGAGTCTAGTTTATAGAAATCCACCACCTTTTTGACTGCCTCTCCGCTTGAGTTCATATATGTCTGTGGTTTAACTAAAATGACTTTCTCGCCGTTTACATTTCCAATTCCGCAAAGTGCTCTGTGGCGCTTTGTCTTAACATCTATGTCCAACTTAGATGCTAATTCGTCTATCACGTCAAATCCCACATTGTGTCTTGTCTTATCATATTTTTTGCTTGGGTTTCCAAGTCCTACTATTACGTACATAATCTTCCTCTTTGCTGTTTCCTGTTTGCTTCCTTAAAGTTCTGTCATCTGTATAATTATCTTTTGTACCAAACCGATAACTTGATTATCTTTTCTAGAACATAAGAATTCGGCGATAGTGGTCATTAGACCCCTATCGCCTTCTTCTTAAAAATCCTTAAATTGTAACTTACGCTTCTTCAGCTGGAGCTTCTGCTTCAACTGCTGGAGCTGCTTCTTCTGCTGGCTCTTCAGCAAGAACCTTTTCATAAGCATCAAGTACAATCTCCTGGATGTTAGATCTTGTTGCTGAGTTGATTGGATGAGCAATGTCTCTATATTCACCATCGGCAGCCTTTCTAGATGGCATTGCGATGAATAAACCTTTCTCTCCTTCTACGACCTTGATGTCATGTACAACAAAGTCATCATCGATAGTAATTGAAGCTACTGCTTTCAAGTTACTTTCCTTCAACATCTTGCGCACTCTTACATCTGTAATGTTCATACATGTCCTCCTTATTGTTAGTACGAATTTGTCCGTCACCACCTAAAAACTTTTAAGTGATAATCCAATTATCGAGCTATGTATAATCATAGCAAACTTTTGAAAAATTACAAATGTTTTTTGCATATTTTTACACTTTTTTGTATATATTTACACCCTGTAAAAATATGCCACCTAATTATAGCCCGTATCTGAAATTCTTTTCGTTTATGATTGTGATTTCACCCTTCTTACCACGCTTCTCACCTGGATTAATTGTACTGTGACTCTCCACGATACAGTTCTCAATCTCTGCTCCATCGCCAATATAAACATCATTTAGGATAATTGAATTTTTAATCTTTGCCTTGTTTCCAACGTACGCTTGAGTGAACACTACTGAGTCTTTTACTTCGCCGTTCACGATACAACCACTTGAGATTAGTGAGTTTCCAATATCAGCCCCAGGATTGTACTTTGCCGGAGGCAAGTCATCTACTTTTGAATAGATGTCAGGATACTGATTAAAGAAATAATCTCTTACGTCTGGATTTAGGAAATCCATGTTTGCATCAAAGTAGTTTTCAACGCTCGCAACATTTCTCCAATATGAATCCATTTTGTATACATGGAATTTCTTTGCGTTTTTATTTCTGATGATGATGTCGTTTACAATATCATATCTATCTTCCGCGATACACTTCTCGATCATCTGGATAAGAAGTCTTCTACGAATAACATAGATACCAGTAGAAACTAGGTTTCCTTCAGTCTCAACAGGCTTCTCTTCAAAGTCTGTGATGCGACCTGTATCATCAGTCTTTACAACACCGTAGCTCGACAAATCTGTGCCGGCTGGCATTTCTTTGCAGACAATAGTCATATCCGCACCAGTCTCTACGTGTTGATCTAGCACATCGTTGTAATCTAGTTTATAGATTCCATCACCTGATGTGATAATGACATAAGGCTCGTGGCTCTTCTTTAAGAATGATAGGTTCTGCGCGATAGCATCCGCAGTACCTCTGTACCAGAAACCATTCTCCGCAGTGATAGATGGTGTAAATACAAACAAACCACCTTGCTTACGACCAAAATCCCACCACTTGGATGAACTTAGGTGCTCATTCAAAGACCACGCATTGTACTGTGTTAGTACTGCTACCTTTTGTACGTGTGAATTTGTCATGTTACTTAATGTAAAGTCGATAGCTCTATAGCTACCAGCCATAGGCATAGCAGAAATAGCTCTCTTCTTTGAAAGCTGATCCATCTTTTTATTATTTCCGCCGGCTAAAACAATTCCTAATACTCTCATTCTAGCTCACCTGCCTTTACAATATAACTTCCTGATTCTAACTTGCCCTTTGGATAGTCGGACTTTTCCGTAACGCCTGATATAGCAACGTTCTTTCCGATAGTTACTCCGTCTGGAATCACTGAGTCCTCTCCTATAACAGTTAAATCGCAGTTATAAATTTTCTTATTTAATTCTGAGTCCGCATAGTCACCTTCGCCAATAACTACATTGTCTCCGATCACTGTGTCCTCAGCTATGATTGCTTTGTTAATCTTTGCACCTTTACCGATTCTACAACCAGTCATGATAATGGAATCATTTATCTCTGCTCCATCGCCCACCTTAACGTTTGAGCTGACAACTGAGTTTGCAATAGTTCCTCTGACATCACAGCCTTCCGATACAATACTTCTCTCTATCTTTGCATTGTCCGAAATGTACTGTGGTGGAAGTGAATCGTTTCTAGTGTAGATTCTCCAGAACTCTTCATATAGGTTGAAATCTGGAACTATATCGATAAGTTCCATGTTTGCTTCCCAGTATGAACTTAGAGTTCCAACATCTTTCCAGTAACCTGTGTACTCGTAAACATATGCGTTACCCTTCTGCTCGTGAACGTAAGGGATTACGTGCATACCAAAGTCACAGTTTGGTTGATCTTTAAGTTTGATTAGTGCATCGCGAAGCACTGGCCATGAGAAAATATAAATTCCCATAGAAGCAAGATTACTCTTTGGCTCAGCTGGCTTTTCCTGGAACTCTGAAACTTTGTGTTCGTCGTCCGCTACCACAACGCCAAATCTGCTAGCCTCTTCCCAAGGAACTGGCATAGCTGCAATAGTTACATCCGCGCCTTTTTCCTTGTGGAAATCAAGCATTGCTTCGTAATCCATTTTATAGATATGATCTCCCGACAAAATCAAAACATAGTCAGGATTATAGCTTTCCATATACTCAATGTTTTGGAAAATAGCATTTGCTGTACCTGTGTACCACTCTGTGTGTTCACTCTTTTCATATGGTGGAAGCACTGTGACACCGCCGATATTTCTATCAAGGTCCCAAGGGATTCCGATTCCAATATGCGAATTAAGTCTCAGTGGCTGGTACTGAGTCAAAACACCCACTGTATCGATTCCAGAATTAATACAGTTGCTTAGTGGGAAGTCGATAATCTTATACTTTCCTCCAAAAGCAACTGCTGGTTTCGCTACCTTGGCTGTTAGCACTCCTAGTCTGCTACCTTGTCCGCCTGCCAATAGCATGGCAATCATTTCTTTTTTTACCATTTAGCTCACCTCTTGGTAATTATTTTTTCATCCGTCACACTCAATATATAAAAAATTATATCATTGATTTTGTATTAGTGCTATAATATTTTTATGATGAAATTAGATTTTAATGAAAAAAAGAAGATTCATTTCACAGGAATTGGTGGAATCAGTATGAGCGCTTTGGCGGAGATTATGTTGGAGCGCGGTTTTACTGTTACTGGCTCTGATAGCATGAAGTCAGACATCACTTCACACCTAGAAGAATTGGGTGCCACTGTCTACTACGGACAGCGCGGCGAGAACGTAGCTGACGATGTAGACTTGCTCGTTTACACTGCCGCTGTAAAGGATGATAATCCTGAACTTATGACAGCTAAGCAGCTTGGCATTCCAATTATGACACGCGCTTCATTCCTAGGTGCTATGATGAAAAACTACGATGTAGCTGTCGGTGTGGCAGGAACTCACGGTAAGACTACTACCACTTCCATGCTTTCACAGATCATGCTAACAGCAAAGACTGACCCTACTATTTTGGTGGGCGGCATTATGCCAGCCATCAAAGGTAACACACGCGTTGGTCATTCAGACATTATGATTACTGAGGCCTGTGAATACACAAATAGTTTTCTAGAGTTTAGTCCAAGCATCGGCATTATTCTAAACATCGCCGAAGATCATTTGGACTTCTTCAAAGACATAAATGATATTAGAAATAGTTTCAGACGTTACGCTGAACTTATTCCAAAGCACGGCGCACTTATCATTAGTAGCGACATTGAAAATCTAGAAGAGATTACTGGTGGACTAGAGTGTAAAGTCATTACCTTTGGCTCGGACCCAGAGAAGAGTGACTACAGTGCAAAGGATGTTGTATTTAACAATGATGTGACTGCTGGTTACACATTGATATATAAAGGTGAAGACCAAGGTTATATTAAACTTAATGGAACTGGTCGTCACAATGTTCAGAATTCTCTAGCGGCTATCGCGGCTGCCAACTTTATGAGAATTCAAAAAGGATTTATCCTTCAAGGCTTGAAAGAATACTGCGGAACGGAGCGCCGCTTCCAGTACAAAGGAATGTTAGGCGAGGCTAGGATAATTGATGACTACGCTCATCACCCAGATGAGATTCGTGCCACTATCTCCACTCTTAAAACATTTGATTACAATAAGATGTGGGTAGTGTTCCAACCTCACACCTACTCCAGAACGAAGGCGCTGCTAACAGACTTCGCCAAAGAACTGTCTGAGGCAGACGCTGTGGTGCTAGCTGATATATACGCGGCCAGGGAGAAAAACACTTACAACATTTCTTCCGAAGACCTGAAAGCGGAACTTGAAAAATTAGGCACCGAGGTTTACTATTTCCCAACTTTTGACGAAATCGAAAACTTTTTACTAGAAAATTCTAAACCAAACGATTTGTTAATAACTATGGGTGCCGGAGATGTAGTAAAAATCGGCGATCACCTACTAGGTAAATAACTTATTAACATCCACAAAATTTTGTTGATAACTTTCTTCAAAATTTTGTGGTTTTTTAATTTACATAACATTAAAAAACGCAACCATCTACTTTCCCCATTCTATCTACAATTCCCCCAGATTTGTAAAATTATGGAACTTACTTATTGACATTACTGACATTATTGACATCGCTGAAACCCAGTAAAAATGGGCCTCTCAGCCAATTTGTGATGTTGCAAAATAAAAAAATTGTGATATATTATTGTCAGTGATGAGGGACAGGAGAGATTATGTGTAAGCTAGTATTAGACGGAGGTAGTGTGTCTAGTTTTACTTCCGTGTCTAATGTTTTCATAGATGAATATATGAATAAAGCAAATGGTGAATTTGTAAAAATTTACCTTTACCTTTTACGTATGGTTTCCAAGGTCATGGATGCGCCAGAAGAATTTTCCACTGAGAAGATCGCTGACCATTTTGGAATCTTGGAGTCAGACGTCTATCG
>CAMVRH010000047.1 GCA_947169835.1 uncultured Lachnospira sp.
TCCAGCCGGAGAATGATGATTATGAGCCAATCATTTGTACTGATTGCCAGATTGTTGGAAAGGTATATTCACTATATCGCCCTAACATTATTTAAGAAAAATGTATATAAAAAAAGAGCATCCAAGCGATGCTCTTTTTATTTTGTATTAATCTATTGTACTGAATTTACATTCTGTGTATTTTCTTGTGGGGGCATTGTATATTCTAATTGCTGAGCTTTATTAATTAGCACTAAGAATGATGCTCCTGGGAAAAAGATACTCAAAAAGCAAAGTAGTGTTCCTGATTTTCCTTTTGGAATTCTATTCAAACTATCTACTATCACTCCTGATTTGTAGTAATAATAATAACTATAAAATGGAATAAACATAAATAACAACAGTTTTGTAATTGGATCTCTGTAGTAATCTTTGTTTAAGCTACTTAGATATCTTGTGATTTTAAAGATTCCAATATAGTTCCAAATGCCGCAAGTAACAATTACCAAGAAGAAATGTAATACTAGATTAGTATTCATAAAGTGATAATCTTTATTGTCCTTAAGAGATGCATTGTTCTTAGCGTTTGCGTTTGCAGATACTGTATTAACTTCTTTAGTAAAATCAGCTGTTACTTTTGGTCTTGTTTCCAAATAAACAGCAACTAAAACCCAACTAGCAGAGATTACTAGATTAGTAAGGCTTCTCATCAATGCATAATTGTAACCAAAAATTACTACGGTAAAGAAATGAACTAAACTAATAACAAAAAAGCCTGCAAGTATTAATTGCGGAATTAAGAAAGATATTTTAGTGTTAGTCTCTTGTCTTTTCTTAATACAAATCAATAAGAATACTATCGCTACAATAAATGCAATAAAGCCTAAGATATCCAGGATATATAGCATCATATTCTGCATGAAAAATACTTTGCTCTCTGAAAAAATAGATGATGATTTTAAGCCTTTGTTATAAAAACTGATGTAATCAATAAAATTAATAATTGTGAATATGAATCCTATAGCTACTGCTACGCCATTTATAACTACTGCGACAAATAAAGAATTAAAGCTACTGTTCGTACTAACAAAAATCAGTAGAATAATCGTAGCAATAAATGTAAAAAAGTTAAGGACTGTGATAGCCATCCCTGAACTATACCCTTCCGACAAAGGCATAGTAATAGTCAAAAACATTAAGAATAAACTGACAGCTATAGCAGACACTGTTATAACCTTGATATTCTTGAATTGAATTTTTTCTAAAGTATTAGAAACTGAAGTCTTAAATTTATTCATAATTAATACTCCCTCCTATAAATTCTATATAAATAATATCATAATAATAAACAAAAATAAAACCCACAATTATTTGTGGGTTTAGTTAATCTATGCTAGACATCCATCAAGTCTTTTAATTATTTCATCTTTGTCCATATCTTTTCCAATAAAAACTAGTTTAACCATTCTATCACCAATTTCTTCGTCCCAGTCGCGAACTAGAGTTGGGTCTTCTGCTTTCATCTGCTCTTGTGTTTCTTTTGGAGCGGTAGCGACCCATTGGCCTGCTTGTTGGATTCCGACTTGTTTGCCGGCCTGTTCAAACATATATGCCATATCGTTGTTCTCAATTACCCATACAATTCCTTTTGTACGGATGACTCCTTCTGGATAGTTTTCGACAAAGTTCTCGAAACCTTCTTTTGTGAATGGATCACGTTTGTAATAAACAAATGTTTCGATACCAAATTCTTCTTCATGGCCGTGGTCGCCATCGTGGTGATGGTGATGATGGCCGTGTCCATGATGATGTCCATGCTCATGATGGTGTTCATGTTCATCATGTTCGTGATGATGATCGTGTTCTTCATGATCATGGTGTTCATGATGCTCTGTCTCTTCCACTTCTGCATCTAACTCTTGAACCCAGCCAGCTGAAAGACTTGCTTGTTCAAAATCAAATCTTCCTGTATTTAAAATTTCTGAACATGGAACCTTACAATAATTTGTCTCTATAATTTTTGCTTTAGGTTGAAGTTTCTTAATAATAGATTTAACTGTCTCTAGTTGCTCGCTAGAAACTGTATCAACTTTATTAAGAATGATTGTATTACAAAACTCAATCTGCTGAATGATAAGACTTTCAATGTCTTCATCTTCTACATCATCGTCTAACAACTTTTCACCGCAGCCGAACTCATCAGCTAGTCTGGCAACATCGACCACACTTACAATGTTATCAAGCTTTGCAATCTTAGCATTAGGATCAAATGATCCATCTAAAACAGCAATTGACTGAGCAATTGGAATCGGTTCACAAATACCACTTGCCTCAATCATGATATAGTCAAATTTGCCAGTCTGAATCAAATCAAGAATCTGGTTAATCAAATCTTCGTTCAATGTACAACAAATACAACCGTTTGTAAGAGGTACTAAATTGTTGTCCGCCATTGTCACTTCGCCACCCTTAGCGATAAGTGATGCATCAATATTTACTTCACCTATATCATTTACAATAACAGCTACTTTGTAGCCCTCTTGGTTTGCGAGTACTTCGTTTAAAAGTGTAGTTTTGCCCGCACCCAAATATCCCGTCAATAATGTAATTGGTACCATTGGTCTTTCCATAATTTCACCTTCTTCTTATAGGTCAGTTCCGTTTATCTCGTTACCGTCTGACCAAATTCTTTCCAAGTCAAAGAACAATCTATCTTGTTCGTTGAATATATGAATAATAACATCTTGATAATCCATTAAAATCCAGTTGGCATTGTTGTAACCCTCAATCTGTTTTGGAGTCACATCGACTTTAGCTAGTTCTTCTTCCACATTGTCAGCCAAAGCCTTTACCTGGTTTTCGTTTGTACCACCAGCAATAATAAAGTAGTCAGCTAAAATTGAAATGTTTGAAATATCAATTATCTTGATATTCACACCCTTTTTGTCTTCTAATGCATCAAATGCTATTTTTGCAATCTGTTTTGAATCCATATGTCTCGTTCTAAATCTCCTTATAATAATTATATGCTTCTAGTGTATGTTCTTCTATTTCTTCATCTGTTGATTTCAAGTATTCCATCATATTTTCAAGAATACATTTAACCAACAAATCCAAATCCTTTGTCGAAATGTCTCTTAAATAATCTAGCCTAGGCAAATCTTTTCTGCCTGGTTCAATATAGTCCGCGGCAAAGATAATCTTCTCCAAATCACTCATTTCTGCCTTGCCCGTGGTATGCCACAAAACTGCGTCTAATACTTCTTTATCTGTTATATGATAACGCTCTTTTGCAACTATCACACCCACCTTAGCATGCAACAAAAATGGCTTTTTTTGCTCAATTTGTGTGACTTTTACTTCATTCTCGGCACAGATACTTAAAAGCTCTGTATCGTCGAAATATTTCGCACAATCGTGCAATATTCCGGCTAAGTAAGCCTGATTTGGGTTAACATTAAAGGCTTCTGCCATCTTTACAGCTGTATCTGCTACGCCTAATGTGTGCTGATATCTATGCGAGTTCAAACGCTTTAGCAAATCACCTTTAATCTTAGCGACTGACCAAGCTTCATTTACTTTTTCTTTGTATAAATTATGTTCCAATATATATTTATATACTTTATCTGGAACAGAATGTTCTAAGTTTTGCTCGCCTATTCTTATCTCTGTAGATGATTCATACATCTCATCCATTGCAATACTTGGAATCATTATTCCAAATTTATCTTCAAGTTCGGCTACTAATTTTTCAAAATCTAAATCAGAACCTTTTTCGCCACGTTTTACAACTAGAAGCTGTGCTTTATCAACAATCACTTCAGGTCTTCGCCAACTAGCAAAACTCTCTAGTGAATCACTTCCAATAATAAAATAAAATTTATCATCTGGGTAAAGTTCTTTTAACTCCGTCAAAGTATCCGCAGAATAAACTTTACCTTCTTTTTTTATTTCATAATCACAAAGTTCTAAGCCATCAATATTTTCAATGGCTAACTTAATCATATTCACTCTGTCTTCTACAGATGTGATATTTGCTTTGTCTTTGTGAGGTGGATTTGGTGTTGGCATAATCCAAACTTTATCAAGCTTGAACTGCTCCAACGCATTCTTTGCAATCTCAATATGTGCATTGTGAATCGGATCAAAAGTTCCACCTAAAATTCCAATTTTCATAATTCACCTATTTATAATATTCGAAATAATGTCCGTAGATTTTCACAGTGTCGCCCTCTTTCATTCCGAGCGCTTCCATCTCTTCTATTATTCCGTTCTTAACCATAAACTCTTGGAAGAATAAGAAACCTTTTTCTGTGTCGAAGTTTGTGTATCCAAGCATTCTCTCGATTCGAGGTCCTTCAACTGAATATGTTTCATCATCCAACTTCTCAACTGTGTATGGTAAATCTTCGTTATCGATAAAGTCGTTAATATCAAACTCAGTTTCATAAACTGTCACTTCATCTCCCACTTCATCTAGCATTGCGCGAACGGCAAATAACAATTCTTTTACTCCTTCGCCGCTGACTGCTGAAATAGGAAATACTTTTATGTCTGGTTCAAACTCTGCTTTCA
Source organism: uncultured Lachnospira sp. (assembly GCA_947169835.1). Classification (GTDB taxonomy): domain Bacteria; phylum Bacillota; class Clostridia; order Lachnospirales; family Lachnospiraceae; genus Eubacterium_G. Next base: position 4,555 of record CAMVRH010000047.1, read on the forward strand.
AATCATCGATAGTTGTATCGTTTTCATCCCAGATAGCATCAATCTTGTTTGCTGCGATTACTTGAGGTTTCTCCAAAAGCTCTGGGTTAAATTTTTCTAATTCATTGTTAATCGCTTTAATATCTGCAATAGGATCTCGTCCTTCCACAGATGCAGCATCTATGATATGAATAATGACCTTTGTTCTCTCAATATGTTTTAAGAACTGATGACCAAGACCAACGCCATCGGATGCACCTTCAATCAGTCCAGGAATATCAGCAATAACAAATCCTTTGCCGCCGTCTAAATCAACAACGCCTAAATTAGGATTAATTGTTGTAAAGTGATAGTTTGCAATCTTAGGTCTAGCGTTACTTACTCTAGATAAAAGTGTAGACTTTCCAACATTTGGAAAACCAACCAAACCAACATCAGCTATACTCTTAAGCTCCAATGTGACATTTAGCTCCTGAGACTTTTGTCCGGGCTGAGCATACTTTGGAACTTGCATGGTAGGTGTGGCGTAATGTTGGTTACCTTTGCCGCCCTTACCACCTTTTAAAACAACAACTCTTTGGTTATCGCCACTCATGTCTGCAACTACTTTGCCGGTCTCTTCCTCGCGGATAATTGTACCTTCAGGCACTTTAATAATAAGGTCTTCACCATTCTTACCAGACATGTTTTGCTTTCCGCCCTGTTCACCATTCTGGGCACAGAACTTATGCTTATGTCTGAATTCATAAAGAGTATTTAGACCTTTGTCCACGACAAAAATAACGTCGCCGCCCTTTCCTCCGTCGCCGCCGTCTGGTCCACCTGCTGGAACATACTTCTCGCGTCTGAAAGAAACATGGCCGTCGCCGCCCTTGCCTGACTGTATGAAAATTTTAGCAAAATCTGCAAACATATTATAACACCTCTAATTAAGTATCGCTTGCGATACTTATGCGCGCGAGCAGATGCGTAAGCATAATTTCCGCTCTGCGAGCTGTGCATCCTTGCGGAGCATTATTATTTGATTCATCAAATAATAATGGCTTCAAACCATTAAGATTTGAAGCCTTATATACTTTGATTATTCAGCTACTGGGTATACAGAACAGACTTTTCTGTCTCTACCTTTTCTCTCGAATCTTACTACACCATCGACAGTAGCAAATAATGTATCATCACCACCACGGCCAACATTTACGCCTGGGTGAATTCTTGTTCCACGCTGTCTGTAAAGAATGTTTCCAGCTTTTACAAACTGACCGTCAGCTCTTTTAGCGCCAAGTCTTTTTGATTCTGAATCTCTACCGTTCTTAGTAGATCCAACACCCTTTTTGTGAGCGAAGAATTGAAGGTTCATCTTCAACATATCTATACCTCCCTAAATTCTAATGAAATAAACTCTTTGTAATCTTTTGCTAAATTCTCTAGTCCAAAAACTAATGAATCTAACAATACTTGGGATTCTTTAGATGGCTTTTCATCAAACTTGAAATCAATCATTCCATCTTCTTCATTTGAATTAACCACAAATCTGTCATCCATAAATTCTTCTACGGAGTTTATAAAATTTATAGTTAATGCAGAAATCCCTGCGCAAACGATATCTTTGCCGGCGTCTTCATATCCAGTATGTCCGGATACCTTAAAACCTGTAAAAATATCATCCTGCTTATAAATTGTAATATTTGTCATATCACACCACCTTAAGCATTGATCTTATCAATCTTTACTTCTGTGTACTGCTGTCTATGACCATTTTTCTTGTGATATCCTTTTTTAGGCTTATACTTGTAAACAGTTACTTTTTTAGCTTTACCTTCAGCCACTACAGTAGCATCTACGCTAGCGCCATCCACTAATGGATTTCCAACCTTAACGTCTTTACCACCAACTAAAAGAACTTCGTCAAAAGTGAACTTATCATCAGCTTTTGCATCAAGTTTTTCAACTCTCAACACATCGCCTTCTTCCACTTTATACTGTTTACCACCTGTTGATATAATTGCGTACATTGGGCACCTCCTATTACTCAATACTCGCCAAACTTCGGTGATTGCTAATGCAATACTTTAAACCTCGCTGTGCGGCAACTATAAAAATATAACATATGCACAAATTAGTGTCAAGTCCGATAAACACTATATTTTTGGCATAAAAAATGGTGCCTCCAGCAAAGGAAACACCATTATTTTTATCATTTTATGTAAGATTTTTTCTATACTGTGAAGGTGTAAGTCCTGTTATGTTTTTAAATGTCTTCATAAAGTGCTTTTCATGCTCATATCCTACTGCTTTTGATATCTCATGCACCTTCATATCAGTCTCAACTAATAGTTTCTTTGCTTCACCAATTCGAATATTCTTCAAATAGTTAACAAAGTTAGTTCCAACATATCTCTTAAATGTATATGAGAACAATGAATAGTTCATTGAAATATGGTTAGAAACAACCGCCATATTCAAATC
>CAMVRH010000048.1 GCA_947169835.1 uncultured Lachnospira sp.
TTAAATGGAGCCGAGTATCTATCTGTGGAAACGTATAATAAATTAAAAGTATTAAGAATAAAATCGGCCAGTTTAAAGACAGTAGATGCTAGCAAACCAGTATTTATTAAGAATTTTACTGTGGATTTATCAAGATTAAAAAAAATAAAACGTAACAAAACAGTACATTGCTTGAAAATAGACAAATTAAATAATTATAACAAAAATTTAAAAAGAATAAAAAGAATAGATATTGCAAAATTTGAATACAAAAAACATAAAACAATAAAGTTGGATAAGGTAAATACATTTAAGAAATTAGAAATAAAATTTCTTAAATCTAATAAAATTAAAATTAATAAATGTAATCGTTTGAATGATGTATATATTTCTGATGTAAAATCAAAAGAAATAAAAATTCAGAATTGCAAAAAATTAAAAAGAATTAATGTCGGTACAGACCAAATCATTAAAAAGTTGATTGTACAGAATAATAATAAATTAGAAAAATTATTAACAGGCTGGAGTAGTGGATTTAACAAGGTAAGAAAAGTAAAAATTAAAAAGCTTAAATCGTTAAAACGTCTTGATCTTTCTAGTTCGACTATAAGACGGATAGATTTATCAAAGTTTCCTAAGTTGAGGTATGTTAATTTAAGTGAATGTAAAATTAAAAAAATAAAAATAGGAAAGAAAAATAGAATTCATGAAATTGATTTAAGCCATAACAAGATAAGAAAGGTTAATATTCGATTTTTAAAAAAAGCATATAAAATAGATTTAAGCAACAATAGAATTAGTGGGTGTTTGTTATTGCCTAAAATGATTAGGGAAGATGCTAATACAATATATTGTGACAATAACATGATAAAACATATAAAAAGTCCTAAAAATAGTAACATATGGATATTTGGTTGTAACAAAAACAAACTAAAAACAATTGACTAAAATAATGCAGAGTTAAACATATTAGAGTACAAAAATAATCCAAGGGTAAAAGTCTACTACGCTTCAATCAATATAAAACGAGGCGGAAAAAGTACGAAATACATAAAGAAATACAAAGAGAGAGATTAAAAGTGGGGAGAGGTTTAATGGTAAATAATATACTTAAAAGAATAAAAGAAAGTTTAGACTTAATAATGAGAACAGTAACTATGCATTTAAGAGTTCTGGTACAGTTTTGGTAAAAGCAATTTGGAAAAAGAAAAAATAAATAAGGTGTTTTAAACTTGTTTTAACTAGTTTGTGTTTTGAGTTGTAAAACCGATTAAACCAACACCGAAAGGCCCATATTTAGTACAATATGGGCCTTTTTATTGCCTTGAATAATAGTATAAAAAATAGTAAAATATAATGGATTGTGGGACAAAATATAAAGGAGCAAAATAATGACAATTATTGAGGCAATTATACTTGGAATTATACAAGGTTTGGCAGAGTTTTTGCCAATCAGTAGTTCAGGACATTTGGCTATTGCTAAGTTCTTTTTTGGGTTTGAAAACAACTCAATTTCATTTGATGTTTTCTTACATCTTGGAACTTTGATAGCTGTATTTGCAGTGTTCTATAAAGATGTTATTGAACTAATAAAAGAGTTCTTTGGTATTTGCGCAGACATTATTTTTAACTTCGTAACACTTATCGGTGGAAAGAAGAAACCTTTTAGAAAAATTATAAGAACAGCCTACAGAAGATTTGTAGTGCTAGTTATTGTTTCGACTATCCCTACAGCTATCTTAGGTGTACTTATGAAAGACCTAGTAGAAGAATCAGGAGCTACTTTGCTAATCCCTGGTATCTGCCTACTAGTGACAGCTGTTATGTTATTTGTCTCAGACTTACTTAAGGATGGAAACAAGACAGAGAAGAACACTTCATGGGCAAATGCATTGTTCATTGGTGTGTGCCAAGGTATTGCAACAATGCCTGGTATTTCTAGATCAGGAACAACTATCACAGCAGGTTTGGTTTGTGGACTAAAACGTGACTTTGTAGTTAAGTATTCATTCTTAATGTCTATACCAGCTATCCTAGGTGCAGTAGTACTAGAGATTCCTGATATGAAAGATGACTTAACTTCTACACCAGCTATGTGCTATGTGGTGGGAGTTATAGTTTCAGCTATAGTTGGATACGTTTGTATCAAAGCTATGCTAGTTATCGTTAAGAAAAAGAAATTCAAATATTTCTCATATTACTGTGCGGCTGTAGGCCTAGCAGCAATAATAGGACATTTTGTAATTAGTAATAAATAATATAAATTGGTGAGGTTTGGAAATGGCAAACAAAAAGTCAAGTAGTAAAAAGAAAACTACTACAAAGAAAAACACAAAGTCAGCAGCTTCTAAGAGTGCTAGCGCAAAGAAGGCAGCTGAGACTAGAAGAAAAAATGCTGAGAAAAAGAGAAGAGAGGAAGAAAACAAACTAAGGAAGAAAAAAGTTCTTAGTGAAGTTGGCGTTTGGGTTTCAATTGTTATTGGAATATTCTTGCTTCTTTCTAACTTTGGTGTCTGCGGTGTAGTAGGAAACTTCTTCAAAGACATTATGCTAGGATTGTTTGGAACTATGGGATATTTATTCCCAATAGTTTTAATCATAATCGTAGCCTTACTTACATACAATAAAAAGAAAAACAGAACAGTTATCTTTAGAGTGATAGGAACAGCATTGTTGTTTATCGACCTAACATTGTTCTTCCACCTATTCACATACGCTGATGTTGATAGAAGTGCTTCATACTTTTACGACCTCGGCAAAGAAGGTGAAGTTTGCGGCGGTGCTATCGGCGGCATCTTAGGTGGTGCTTTCCACGCAGGACTTGGAATGGCAGGCGCAGTGCTTATTGCAATCGCACTACTTATTGTTTCTGTAGTTATGCTTACTGAAAAATCTATTTCTCAGTATCTTAAAAACAGAGGTAAGAGCGCTCTTGATAAGGCTAAAGAGGATGCTAAGGCTAGAAGAGAGTTTGCAGAAAGCTACGAACCTGAAGAGGGCGAAGATAGAGAGAGCACAAGACGTGGTGTAAACTTTGGCGCTACAGATATGAGTGATCAAAAGCCTAAGCGCGGTAGAAAGAAAGCTGCAGAGCCAGCTCCAGAACCAGCACCAGCAGTGGAAGAAAAGAAGCCAGCTGAAATCAAGATTGCAGGTTTGGATGACCAACCAGTGATAGATGACAGCGAATTTGAAGAGTCAGATGAAGTAATTGAAATCAAAGATCCACAACAGAAAAAACTAAATCAAGACGGTGTACTTCCGGAGCCAGCTGATGATGACAAGGTTCTAAACGGTGAGTACGAGCCAAAGCCTCGTGAGGAGATTAGTGCCGATGCCAAATCTGCTATGGAGAGAAAGCCATTTGACGCGGACGCTCCTACTGAGGTAGCTGAAGGCGAAGAGATGACAGACAAACAAAAACGTTTGGCTGACGAAGGAAAAGTGATTGCACCTACTAAGAAAGTATTTAAATATAAAAAGCCACCAATGACATTGCTAGCTGATGGCGAAGCAGGTGGTAGTGATGTAACAAGAGCAGAACTTACACAGACTGCTAACAAGCTAAAAGATGTGCTTGCAGACTTTGGCGTAAACGTAGAAGTTTCAAGTGTAAGTAAGGGCCCTGCTGTTACTAGATATGAATTACAACCAGAGCAAGGTACACGTGTTAATAAAATTACAAACCTTGCAGATGATATTAAGTTAGCAATGGCTGCTGAAGATATTCGTATCGAGGCACCAATCCCTGGTAAAGCTGCTGTTGGTATTGAGATTCCAAACAGCGGAAGAGATATGGTTTATCTAAAAGACCTTCTAAACACTCCAGAGATTAAGCAGAGCAAGTCTAACTTAGCATTCCCTGCCGGCAAAGACATAGCAGGTAAGGTTGTGATAGGCGATGTGGCTAAGATGCCTCATATGCTAATAGCTGGTACAACAGGTGCTGGTAAATCAGTATTTACAAACTCAATTTTGATGAGTGTGCTTTATAGAACTACACCTAATGATGTTCGTGTAATCGTTATCGACCCTAAGGTGGTTGAGTTCCAGGTATACAACGGAATTCCACACTTGCTATATCCGGTAGTTACTGATCCTAAGCGTGCTGCAGGTATTCTTAACTGGGCAGTGGCTGAGATGACAAACAGATATAAACAGTTTGCCGATGCCGGAACTAGAGATATTGAAGGATATAACGCAAAAGTAAAAGCTGGCGTAACTGATGAGAATGGACAAGTTCTTGAGAAGATGCCACAGATTTTGATTATTATAGACGAGTTGGCTGACCTTATGATGGTCGCTGCAAAGGAAGTGGAAGAAGCAATATGTCGTTTGGCACAGTTAGCAAGAGCTGCTGGTATCCATATGGTTATTGCTACACAGCGTCCTTCAGTTGATGTAATCACGGGTCTTATTAAAGCCAACGTACCATCAAGAGTTGCTCTTACAGTGGCTTCAGGTACAGACTCACGTACTATTATTGATATGAATGGTGCAGAGAAACTACTCGGTCTTGGTGACATGTTGTTCTACCCAGCAGGATATGTTAAACCTATCCGTTTGCAGGGCGCATATGTTTCTGAGAAAGAGATTAAGGATACAGTGGACTTTATTAAGGCTAACAGCAGTGAAGCCCAATACGAAGAAGGCATAGATGCAAAGCTTACATCTGATGCTGAGGCAGCTGCAGGCGGCGGAGATGAGAGAGACGTTCTCTTTGGCGATGCCGGAAGATTATGTATCCAAAAAGACAAAGGCTCAACTAGTATGATTCAAAGACAGTTTAGAGTTGGTTTCAACAGAGCTGCTAGAATTATGGATCAGCTATACGATGCCGGAGTGGTAGGACAAGAAGAGACTAACAAACCTAGAAAGGTTTTGATGAGTCTAGAAGAGTTCGAAGAAATGCTAAATCAGTAAAATAAAAAGGCGAAGGATATCCTTTGCCTTTTAACCATATTTAAGAGGAAAAATCTTTAGGAAGGTGAAACGATGAAAACAGATATTGAGATTGCTCAAGAAGCAAAAATGATGCCAATAAAAGATGTGGCAGCAAAACTTGGTTTAACAGAAGATGATTTGGAACTTTACGGAAAGTACAAAGCAAAGATTTCAAATGATTACTATGACAAAATTAAGAACAACGAAGATGGAAAACTAATTCTAGTTACAGCTATCAACCCAACTCCAGCAGGAGAAGGTAAAACTACTGTGACAGTTGGACTTGGTGAAGCATTTGGACAGCTTGATAAAAAGTGTGTTATCGCACTTCGCGAGCCATCACTTGGACCTTGCTTTGGTATTAAGGGTGGAGCCGCAGGTGGCGGATACGCTCAGGTAGTTCCTATGGAAGATTTGAATCTTCACTTTACAGGTGACTTCCATGCAATCACTTCAGCAAACAACCTTTGTGCTGCTATGCTAGATAATTCAATAAAGCAGGACAATGAACTAAACATCGACCCAGAAAAAGTTGTTTGGAAGAGATGTGTGGATATAAACGATAGAGTTCTTCGTAACATCATAGTTGGACGTGGCCGTGATGTGGACGGAGTAGAAAGAGAAGACCACTTCGTAATCACAGTTGCTTCTGAGATTATGGCTATTCTTTGCTTGGCAAATGACTATGCAGATTTAAAAGATAGACTTGGCAAGATTATTGTTGCATACACTTATGACGGAAAGCCAGTGACAGCGAAAGACATTAAGGCAGTTGGTTCTATGGCAGCACTTCTAAAGGATGCTATGAAACCTAACCTAATTCAAACACTAGAGCATACACCAGCATTGGTTCACGGTGGACCTTTCGCAAATATCGCTCACGGTTGTAACTCAGTTCGCGCTACAAAGACAGCTCTAAAGATGGCAGACTATGTGATTACAGAGGCAGGCTTTGGCGCAGACTTAGGTGCTGAAAAGTTCCTAGACATCAAGTGTCGCAAAGCAGGACTTAAACCAGATGCAGTAGTTTTGGTTGCAACAGTTCGTGCGCTTAAGTACAACGGTGGAATGCCTAGAGAAGATTTGCAGACTGAGGACTTAGATGCCCTCGCCAAAGGTATCGTAAACCTAGAAAAACATATCGAAAATATTCAACAGTACGATGTGCCAGTAGTAGTAACACTAAACCAGTTTGGCACAGACACTGATGCAGAAATAGAATTTGTTAAAAACTTCTGTGAGGAGCGCGGTTGTGAATTCGCTCCAGCCAAAGTATTTAAAGACGGCGGCAAAGGTGGAATCGAGTTAGCTGAAAAGATTATTGAGACTATCGAAACTAAACCTTCTAACTATCACCCACTTTACACAGATGATATGTCTATCAAAGAAAAAATTGAGACTGTCGCTACAAAGATTTATGGAGCAGACGGTGTTACATATTCTGATGAGGCAAACGAGGCTATCGCAAAGATAGAGGAACTTGGATTTAGCGATTGTCCAGTTTGTATGGCAAAGACTCAATACTCTTTGTCGGACGATAAAGAAAAACTTGGACGTCCAGAAAACTTCACAATCAACATCAGAGAAGTGTATATGTCAGCGGGCGCAGGATTTGTAGTTGCCATTACAGGAACTATTATGACAATGCCTGGACTATCAAAAACTCCAGCAGCGTTTGGAATTGATTTGACAGACGACGGAAAGATTACTGGATTGTTCTAATCCATATTGAATAAAAAATTAAGAAAGACTGGTGAACAAAATGATAATAGATGGAAAAAAGATTTCAACAGAAATAAAGGATGAACTAAAAGAGCAAGTAGCACAACTAAAAACTGAAGGTGTAGAAGTTACTCTTGCTGTAGTGAAAGTGGGAGAGGACCCTGCATCAGCAGTTTATGTCAGAAACAAAGAAAAAGCATGTGAGTACATTGGCATCAACTCAAAGAAGATTGAAATGCCAGAAGAGACTACTGAAGAAGAGCTACTAAAGTTAGTGGACGATCTAAACACAGATCCAGCCATCAACGGAATTTTAGTTCAGC
>CAMVRH010000049.1 GCA_947169835.1 uncultured Lachnospira sp.
AATAAACTTCCTCGAGTACAATGATGTTAAGGTTCGCAAATCAGAGCTAGTAGATGAAGTGCTATACATTTCAAACTACGACACACTAGATAGTCTAAACATCTTCAAAGCGGGCATGGTTACAGTTCAAAACATAAGCTCAGTCCTAGTCGGACTAGTTGCAAATCCACAGCCAAATGATTATGTGGTGGATGTATGTGCAGCTCCAGGTGGAAAGGCACTTCACATAGCAGAACTACTTAATGGAACTGGCACAGTAGATGCTAGAGACCTTTCAGAAAACAAAACAAAACTAATTAAGCAAAACATCAAAAGGCTTGATTACAAAAATATAAAAGTATCAGAGCACGATGCAAAAGTACTAGATGAGTCAATAGTAGAAAAGGCAGATATCGTAGTGGCAGATCTTCCATGTTCAGGACTTGGAGTAATTGCAAACAAGAGCGATATCAAAAACAAAATGACAAAAGAACAGTTGGGTGAGCTACAAAGCTTGCAAAAAGAAATCTTAAAAACTGTTTTTAAATATGTAAAGAAAGGTGGAAAATTAATATATTCTACCTGCACTATAAATAAAGACGAAAACGAAGTTAATGCTAGATGGATAGAAGAGCTTGGTTTAAAGAAACAAGACATCGACTTAAAAAGCATATTATCAGTAGATAAACTTCCATCTAACATTAAAGAGATAGATGGCATGATCCAAATCCTACCAAGTGGAAATATGGATGGCTTCTTTGTCTCAGAATTCATAAAGGAATAGATATGAGCAAACTAGATATTTTATCTTACAATTTAGAAAGTCTAGAAGAAATCATTTTGGAGATGGACGAATCAAAGTTTCGCGCGAAACAAATCTTTAGATGGCTTCACATTGACAGAGTAGAGTCGTTTGAAGAGATGACAAACATTTCAAAAGACTTAAGAGAAAAGCTAGATGAAAAGTTTGAAATCAAAACGCTAGAGATTCACAAACGCCTTATTTCAAAAATAGATGGAAGTATTTGTTTAGGCTAGAAGATGGACAGATAATCGAGAGTGTAATGATGCCGTATAAGCATGGAAACACTGTGTGTGTTTCATCGCAGGCTGGATGTAGAATGGGATGTAAGTTCTGTGCATCCACACTAAATGGTTTAGATAGAAACCTAACTACATCGGAGATACTTGGACAGTCATATGCTATAGAAAAAGATATGGGCGAGAGAGTATCACACATTGTTTTGATGGGAAGTGGAGAGCCTCTTGATAACTTTGACAATGTAATGCAGTTTATCAGAGTAATCTCAGATGATAATGGCACTAACCTAAGTAAACGAAACATAACGCTTTCTACTTGCGGGCTAGTGGATGGAATAAAGAAACTAGCAGATACAGGATTTCCAGTTACTTTGGCGCTCTCGCTACATGCAGCAGATGATGAGACTAGAAAAAAGATTATGCCAATAGCTAACAAGTACACGATACAAGAAGAACTAGATGCTTGCTGGTATTTGTTTGAGAAAACTGGAAGGCGAGTGAGTTTCGAATACAGTTTGATAAATGGTGTTAATGATTCGCCAGAAGACGCCGTTAAACTTGGTAAATTGATAGGCGGAAAAAATGTCCACATTAACTTGATTCCGATGAATCCAGTGGACGAAAGAGACCTCGAGCAGAGCACAAAACAGCGAATTGAGGCCTTCTGTAGCGCGATTGAAAAATACCATATAAATGTTACAATAAGAAGGGAAATGGGCAGGGACATTAATGGTGCCTGCGGACAACTAAGAAACAGGGAGTTAGAAAATGATTAAGGAAATGGAAAACAGCATTGAAGCCTTTGGGCAGACAGATGTCGGTTTAATGCGTACTATCAACCAAGATAGTATCTTTGTGTCGACGGAACCAATAGGAAAACTTCCAAATCTTTTCATAGTGGCAGACGGAATGGGCGGTCACAAGGCCGGTGACGTTGCGTCAAAAGCAGCTATTGAAAAGTTTGTTAAATATGCGTGCTCAACACACATGATTGACCCAACTAATATCTTGAATGCGGGAATTCAAAACATTAACGAAGAGATATTCGAGATGGCTAATTCGAACAAAGATTACCACGGTATGGGAACTACTTTTGTAGCGTGTGTTATTGTGGGCAAGCGTGCTTATATTGCAAATGTTGGAGACAGTCGTCTCTATGTAGTAAATAGAAAGATTGAACAAGTTACTAAGGACCATTCCTTAGTAGAAGACATGGTTCGAATGGGTGTGCTAGCTCCTGATGCTGCTAGAAATCATTTGAAGAAGAATGTCATTACAAAAGCTATCGGTGTGCAGGGAAGTGGTTCATCTGCCCCTGATATCTTTGAAGTGGAAATAATCCCTGGAGATACAATTTTACTTTGCTCAGATGGACTTACCAATATGGTTACTGACGAAGAAATAAGGGACATTGTACAAGATAATGAGAGTTTGGAACTAGCGGTTTCTAAACTTATTTCACAAGCAAACGAGAACGGTGGAAAAGATAATATCTCAGCCGTCTTGGTTAGACCATAGGAGAGTAGTATGTTAAGTAAAGGTAGTTTTATAAATGATCGATATGAGATAGTGAGTCGAGTGGGCGCAGGCGGAATGTCTGATGTTTACAAAGCTATTGATCACAAGCTTAATCGAAATGTCGCTATCAAAGTGTTGAAGAAGGAGTTCAGCAAAGACAAAAACTTCGTTTCTAAGTTTAGAGCCGAAGCGCAGTCAGCTGCCAGCCTTATTCATCCAAATATTGTGAATGTATATGACGTTGGAGAAGACAACGGCATGTACTATATTGTAATGGAATTAATAGAGGGTATTACTCTTAAATCATACATTCAGAAGAAAGGTTCATTGTCTTTCAAGGAGACTGTCAGCATCGCAATCCAGATTGCAAACGGTATGGAGTGTGCCCACAATAATCAGATAGTCCACAGAGATATCAAACCTCAAAACATAATGATTTCTCGTGAGGGAAAAGTTAAGGTTACAGACTTTGGTATCGCAAGAGCCGCATCTGCCAACACAATGAGCGGAAATGCTATGGGATCGGTTCATTATATTTCACCAGAGCAGGCCGGCGGCAAATACGTGGATGAGAAGAGTGATATTTACTCACTTGGTATAACTATGTTTGAGATGCTAACAGGCAAGGTTCCTTTTGACGGCGAATCTACAGTATCTATTGCTTTAATGCATATCCAAAACAGCGTGCCAAGCGTTAAAGAATATTTGGATAATGTTCCAATCAGTCTTGAGAAGATTATCCTTAAATGTACACAGAGAAACGTAAACAACAGATATCCAAAGACTGCGCTTTTGATTGCAGATCTTAAGAGAAGTCTTGTGGAGCCTGATGTTGATTTTGTCGTAATGGACGAAGTGGATGATAATACTTCAACCATTATGATTACAGATGACGAGCGTGAAAAGATTCCAGGTGTAGTTCCGGCTGTGCCAAAGAAAGATGACGACGAAGACGATATTGACGTAGTTAATCCAAAGATGGATAAACTTTTGACTGTCGGTGGAATTTGCGTTGGTATTTTAGCGCTCATTATTATTGCGATCATTGTTACAAGTCTTATCACAGGCGGTAGCATTTCGCTTCCTGAGAGTGACGACCAAGAGCAGGTAACTACAGACCCTTCTAAGGTTGAAATGCCAAACGTGGTTGGTCTAACTAAGGAAGAAGCAGAAGATACATTGCATGATGCAGGCTTAGGTTTTATATACAACTCAGATTCAGAGTTCTCAGAAGAATACCCAGCAAACTATATCCTTCGTCAAAGTGAAGATCCAGGAAAGAGCATCAAGAAAAATTCAACTATAAATCTTACACTTAGCAAGGGACCAGAAAAGATAAATGTTCCAGGAGACATCATCGGCAAAGACCTTGGTGACGTTACAGCAAAACTAGATGAAGTAGGACTAAACTGGAAGATTAAATATGAATTCAGTTCAAAGAAGATTGGACAGGTGATTGATTGTAGCCCGGCTGAAAAGGCTCCAGTCAGCAAGCACGACACAGTGGAATTAACTGTCAGTCGTGGACAGAATAGTAGTGGAGAAAAACTATCTACAGTTCCAAACGTGGTAGGTAAGAGCCAGTCTGCAGCACAGAGTGCAATCAGAGCCGCTAACTTTGGCGTTGGCTCTATCACAGAAGTAGAAGATAATAAAATTGCAAAAGGAAAAGTAATCAGACAGATTATTAAGGCTGGCACCAAGGCTCCGGTTGGCACATCCATTAGTTTGATTGTCAGCAAGGGACCAAAGGCTGGTAAATACTCTGCCACATACAACTTCGCCAAAGAAGATTTAGTGGACGAGAGTGGTAAGCAGATTAAGTCTGGTGCTGTTTCAATTTTGTTAAACGGTGCAGCGCAAGAAGTTAATTCTAAATACAGCAACGTTGCTAAATGGCCGGGAGATTACGTTTATAAATTCTCCGGCAAGAAGAAGGGACCAGCTCAGATTGAGCTATTAGTAAATGGAAAGATTGTAATAGAAGATACAGTCAATCTTAAATAGGTGAATATGCAAGGAAAGATTATTAAAGGAATTGCTGGCTTTTACTATGTGGACTCTCACGATGGAGTTTTCCAGTGTAAAGCAAAAGGCATTTTTAGAAACAAAAGCATAAAACCTTTGGTGGGTGACAATGTAGAGTTCGAAATTACTCACGAAGAAGACAAAGAAGGTAACATCACAGAAATACTCGAGCGTGATAATGAACTAATTCGTCCCGCCGTTGCAAACATAGATCAAGCGATGATAGTGTTTGCGCTCAAAGCTCCAAACCCAAACGTGAACTTGCTTGATAAACTTCTCGTTTGCATGGAGTACCAAAACATCGAGACAATCATTTGTTTTAACAAGACAGATATTGCAGATAAAGACTTCGCCGAAGACCTCGCATCTATTTATAGAAACGCAGGCTACAAAGTTTTATTTACTTCAGCCACAGAAAACGAAGGAGTGGAAGAAGTAAAAAAAGCTTTAAAGGGCAAGAGCACTGTATTTGCCGGACCATCTGGTGTCGGCAAATCTTCTATGTTAAACGCTATTAAAGAAGATGCGGTTATGGAGACTGGTGATATCAGTGAAAAGATTGGCAGAGGTAAACACACCACACGCCATTCTGAAATATTTAAAACTGACGATGACACTTATGTGTTTGATACACCTGGTTTTGGATCCGTTTTCATTCCGGGTATGACTAAGGAAAGATTGGAAGATTGTTTTCCAGAGTTTTCGCTTTACACAAACGAATGCAGATTTATCGGATGCGCTCATATAAATGAGCCTGACTGTGCAGTAAAGGAAGCATTATCGGAAAACAAGATTGCAGAGAGTAGATATGAAAGCTACAAAGCTTTTTATGAAGAATTAAAAGAGCAGGAGAATAAGTATGATTAAATTAGCGCCTTCAATATTATCAGCAGATTTTGCGAATCTTGGCAGAGATATTGAAATAGCAGACAAAGCTGGAAGCGAATGGATACACGTTGATGTAATGGATGGTATGTTCGTGCCAAACATCTCAATTGGAATTCCAGTGGTTAAAGATATTAGAAAAACTACAGACAAAGTCTTGGATGTTCACTTGATGGTTCAAGAACCTATCAGATACGTGAAGCAGTTTGCCGAGGCTGGATCAGATTATATTACAGTACATGTGGAGGCATGCGAAGATGTAGCGGCTACTATAGAGGCTATTCATAAAATGGATAAAAAAGCAGGACTTGCACTTAATCCAGAAACTCCGCTAGAGGATATTGCACCATATGTATCAATGGTTGATTTGATTGTTGTTATGACAGTTCATCCAGGATTTGGCGGACAGTCATATATAGATGAGTGCACAGAGAAGATTGAAATCTTAAGTGCAGTGATAGAAGGAGAAGGCTACGACTGCTTGCTAGAAGTGGACGGCGGGGTAAAGCTAGATAATGTTAGCATTCCACTAGAGGCTGGTGCTAATGTAATAGTAGCCGGCTCAGCAGTCTTTGGCGCAGATATAGAAGAAAACGTTAAAGCTTTTAAAAGTAAATTTGAACAGTTTTAATTAGGAGAAAAACTATGAAAAGAATTTTAAGTCTAGTATTAGTTTTTGCGATGCTCACATTGGTGGCTGGATGTAGTTGCAGTGAGAAAAAAGCAGAACAAGAAACCACCACTATAGCTTGGCAAAAAGGTGAATCGCTCTTTGGTTCTAAGTTGAGGGAATACTTTAACGCATGCCAGAGAAATGACAAAAAAGGTATCAAGGCAAAGCAGAAATTATCAACTGGCTTTGGCGAAGTGGCAAAGGAAAAGAATCTTCCTAAAAGAATCGGATATACATTTGCAGATTTAAATGCAGATGGAACAGAAGAACTTTTGGTTTCGCTTATTGATATGAAGGATAAGCTAAATAATTATGTGATTGCTGTTTATCAATACACAGGCGATGGCATAAAGAGAGTGCTAGAGGGCTGGAGCAGAAATACTTATTACTTGATGAAAGATAAACTTATTCTTAACGAAGCTTCAGGCGGAGCAGACGATGCAGAGATTGCAAAACTTCATATGAGAGAGAATGCGTTTGAATATGTAAGCACACTTTCAATGAAGTATGGCAAGAAAGATAAAATCAACTACCTCTATGCAGAAGTTGGAAAACCAGAAAACAATAAGCAATTCCAAGTTAGCAAAAAGTTCTGGCAAGATAAATGCAAAGAGTGGGAAGACCAAGTTGATGTGAATAATGTTAAATTAATAAAAGACTTTAAATAAAAGACGTTTGTAGGAGGACAATATGAAATTAGGTATCGTAGGGTTGCCAAATGTAGGAAAGAGTACCCTATTTAATTCATTAACAAAAGCAGGAGCAGAATCT
>CAMVRH010000050.1 GCA_947169835.1 uncultured Lachnospira sp.
TTTATGCGGAGGCGGGTGATGGAGAGTCTAGTACAGACTTTGTCTTTGCCGGAGAGAGTGCAATTGCTAGTGAGTACACAGTTTATAAGAAATCGACTCCATTTAAAAATCAGGCGATAATAGCAGAAGTTGATATAGATGAAAAGAAGGATGCATTAGTAAGAAATCAATATGGACAGACTATTGCTAAGTCTGAAGAGGGACCTTCTAAACACAAACGTCCTGAAATTGTAATGCTGGATGGTGATTATTGGTCAATGCCATCTGATATGTTAGGATTTAACCCGTTTATCCCTGATGATGAGCGCGACAAAGTTAAGATGTGTAAAAACATTTTGAAGATTCAGTCAAAGGCTTTGGTAAAGAGAATGAAGACTGTCGGCGCCGACAAATTGGTAGTGGGCATATCTGGTGGACTTGATTCTACTTTGGCGCTAATTGCATGTGTGAATGCTTGTGATGAACTAAAGATTAATCACAAGAATATTATCGCAATTACTATGCCAGGTTTTGGAACAACTAGTAGAACACACGATAACGCTAGTAAGATGATGAGATTTTACGGCGTTACAAAAAAAGAAATAGATATCACAGAATCTGTAAAGCAACATTTCGCAGATATCAAACACGGAATTAGAAATAAGAATGCTACATTCGAAAATGCGCAGGCTAGAATGCGCACAATGATTTTGATGGATGTGGCTAATGACAATAACGCGTTGGTGGTAGGAACTGGAGACTTCTCTGAACTTGCTCTTGGATGGTGCACATACAATGGTGATCACATGGCTATGTATAGTGTAAATGCAAACATTCCAAAGACTGTGATTAGAGAAGTGGTAAGTTACGAGGCAGATAGAATTAAGAATGAACGCCTAAGTAAGATTCTTAAAGATATAGTAGATACGCCAGTTAGTCCAGAGCTTCTTCCAAGCAAGAAAGATAAGATTGCACAAAAGACTGAGGATATAGTAGGACCATATGAGTTGCACGATTTCTTCTTGTATGAGATAGTGTATTTAGGTAAAACCCCAAGTGAAGTGGAGTCGGATGCTATAGTTAACTTTATGGAGCAGTACAAGCCAGATGTAGTTAAGCACTGGTTAAAAGTGTTTATAAAGAGATTCTTCTCACAACAGTTTAAGCGAAATTGTAGTCCAGATGGACCAGGGGTTTACTCATTTGGATTTTCACCAAGAGGCGGATTTATGATGCCATCAGACGCCTCAGCCAAAGTTTGGCTAGATTATTTAAAGTAGTACCTAATGAATGAACTTTATATATAGATTATTTAGGAGGATATTATGAAAAAGAAAAATGGAATTATTATCGCACTATGTGTGGTAGTGGTAGCTTTGATAGTAATACTTGCATTTGTTCTTGGAAGAAACACTAGTAAAAAAGATGAAGTTACAAGTGCGCCAACAGTTGCACCTACTCAAGCTACACAGACAGCTGCTCAGACAGCAAAGAGTGATGTTAGTAAATCAGACATCAAAGTTGTAAAGAAGTATACAACTATTGAAGACGATGATTACAGTATGGTTTTAGTTCTTCAGAACAACGGAAAAGCAGATGCTGCAGTAGCAGTAACTGGAAAAATCTTTGACGGAGCTAATGCAAATGTTGGAACTGAAAGAGAATCTATCTTTATGGATCCAGGTTCTCAGTCTGTAGTTTGTCTAGACTTTGACACAGAGGGTGTTAAGGTGAAAGATGATGACTATAAGATTTCAGTTGCTGCAGCTACTAGTGTAAAACCTGGACTTAAGAACATAATGTACAAGAAAAAGGTGGTTGGAAACATTGTTAAAGTCACATCTAAGAATGAAGGCGACTTTGACTTAAAAGGAGTAGAGACACATGTATTGTTCTACCAGAAAGGCGAGCTAGTCGATATCGAAAGTGAAGACATGATTGAGAATGATTCAGAAATCTTTACAAAGGGCACAGAGGTTAAACAGTCATTTGACACAAGAGAACAGTTCGACAAAGTAAAAGTTTACTATTCACAAGATCAATAACAGCCAGACGCAGAAGACGATGACTAAACAATAAATAATAAAACACCAGTTGTTAATTCAACTGGTGTTTTTATATGAATAGTTCTGTTATAAACACGACTATACAACTGACTGCAGCTGTTATAAATAAGTTTGGCTTTTTCCAAGCAACTATAATGGCTGCTATTAGTGCAAGCGTGCCAGAAATCCAAGACTGTGTTGCGTTTATAATAGCTGGGAATGTCATAACTGAAAGTGTGACATATGGCACGTAGTATAGAAACGATCTTATATATTTATTCTTTATTTCTTTCCTAATTAACGTGATTGGCAAAACCCTAATCAAGTATGTGACAATAGTCATTAGAAGGAGTGTAATATAAAACTTACTGTTCATCTTGAGCCTCCTTCACCGGTTTTATTATCGAAAAGATTCCTGCAATCACAACGGTAAGAACAATTATCTTTATACCGCTATCAATTCCTTTAACAACTGGAATAACTGAAAGCAAGTAGCTTGCCACAAAACTAACTACAATAACAGCAGCCACTACTTTGTTTTTCTTTCCCTCAGGAATAATAATTGCAATAAACATACCAAACAAACCAACACTCAGTGCGCTAATAACACTTTCCGGCAAAACATTGCCGAGCGCCACGCCCAGAGCAGTACCAACTACCCAGCCAGGTGAAGCCACAGTAGCCATACCGAAAATGTAGTATGGGTTAAGCTTTCCTTCGACGGCGATGGCTGCGCCAAAGATCTCATCAGTAATAAAATAACCCATAATAAGTCGCTTCCACACAGGAGTGTCCTCAGGAATCTTTTGACTGAGAGAACATGACATCAAAAGGTATCTAGCATTAGCCACTAACTCCATCAACACCATCACAAGAATAGTAGTGCCTGCGCCAAAGAGAGTGATGAAAATGTACTCTCCAGCAGATGCGTGGAGCCCAAAACTCATTAGTGCAGACTTAATGACAGAAATCTTGGCAGCTTTGGCTTGGATGCCTAGCGCAAAAGCCACAGCAAAATAACCAAGCCCGATAGGTATGCCTGTTTCTAATCCTTTTATATACGCTTTTTTGTTTGAATGTTCCATATGTTTAAATCCTTTACGCAAAGAATATAATAATACATTTTTATCTAATAAACAAATCAAATGTACCATTTATTGGACGGCTATTTATGGTATAATACTAAACAGTGAGGGCACGGAATGTTAAATTTTATTATTGGAACCGCAGGTAGCGGAAAATCTTATGAATTACAACAAAAGTTAATAAAAGAATCTACTGATAATCCAGATAGTAGATTCGTTCTTTTGGTGCCAGATCAATACTCATTGGAAGCTCAAAAAGAAATTCTAGATAAGCATCCTAACCACGGTGCTTTTAATATTGAGGTTTCAAGTTTTAACCGTTTGGCCTATGAAGTGCTAGATGAACAGGGCTTTGGCGAAGCCAAAATGATGGATGAACTTACTAAATCAATTTTGGTTAGAAAAGCTTTGATAGATTGCGCAAAGGATTTGAAAGTCTATGGCGGAAAGGTTAATATGCCAGGCTTTACTGAGAAGGTAAAGTCTATTTTGGATGAGCTAGGACAGTATGATATTGATGATGCAAGACTTGATGAGATTATTGGAGAGTGCGAAGGCACACTTCAGAATAAATTAAAAGATGTCCAGATAATTAGAGATAGCTTTAATAAATATGTTGATAAACAAAACTTAACAAGAGAAGAGCTGCTTGATAAGTTTATGGACCTGATGGATGGTTCAGACATTATCAAAAATACATATATTTATATTGACGGTTTTACTGGATTTACACCTATTCAGGAAAAGGTTATTGGTAAGCTATCAACATTTGCAAAAGATGTAACAGTGACAGCAACACTTAAGACTAATGAAGTAGATGGCATTGTTGCCTTAGCTAAGGATAAAGGATTAAGGCTTGAAGATAGAAAAGAAAAGATAAATGAGTTAATGCCAGAGGATGGATTGTATCTTTTGGGACAAAAAACCGTTTATCATTTGGCTAAAGATAATGATATTAACGAAATCAAAAAAGTAGAAAATGAAAGTGACAAACCTTACAGAATAAAAGATAATGAAGTTTTGTCATTTGTATCAAATAACATTTTTGGACAGGATACAAATATTTATGACCAACCTCAGGATTCTTTGGAGATTCATGAGGCTAATTCTCCAGAAAATGAAGTACTTTCTGTAGTTAAGACTATATCGTCTCTAGTACGCAAAGGAGACTACAGATACCGTGATTTTGCGATTATTACGGGAGATATGGAGAATTACTACAAATATATACGAAAACTCTTTAAAAAGTACAAAATACCCGTTTTTATTGATTATAAGAGGAGTACAGCAGAGAATCTGTTCGCAGATTTGATTATTTCGCTTATTCGTATTGTTGAGTATAACTTCTCATATCATAGCCTTTTCAAATTATTAAGAACTGGCATTACACCTATCAGTGAGAGTGATATAGATTTAATCGAAAACTATGTAATCACATTTAGAAGAACTACTTTTAAGAGTTTTTCTATGGAATGGAAGAGAGAGATGAATGGCATTGATTTGAAGCAAATCAATGATATTCGAGTGCGTATTTATGATCTGTTTAAAGATTACATGAGAGCCATGACAAAGAAGGGTGTCAATGTAGGTGATTATTGTCAGGCTATATATGCATTCTTAGAGAAACTAAAAGTTAATGAAAAGATAGAAGAATATATTGAGCAGTTTAGAGAGAATAAAGAGTATGCCCTAGAGGACGAGTATACTCAAGTTTATGCTGCCATTATTAAATTATTGGAGAGCTTGGAAGATACTCTAAAAGACGAAACTATCAATATGGACGACTTTGAAAAACTAGTTTTAAGCGGAATAGAAGAACTCAAGATTGGTATCATTCCTCCAGGAATAGATGATGTTATGGTGGGTGATATTGAACGTACTCGTCTAAAAGATATTAAGAAGATGATTTTCTTGGTTGGTGCTAATGATGGAATTATTCCAAAGGTTTCAGATACTGCCACTATAGTTAATGACTCTGACAGAGAAGAACTCAAAAAACAAAATGTTGAACTAGCGCCTACTACCAAAGAAAATGTATTTAAGCAGATGTTCTATTTGTATACAATGCTCACTAAACCTACTGAAAAATTTGTGGTTTCATATAGCACACAGGATATTGATTCTAAATCTATTAAGGAATCGTACTTTGTCGATATGCTTATCAGGATGCTTCCAAAAACTGAGATTATTAAAGACTATGAAAACAAAGTAGAGGCGGCAGACATTATTAATGAGAACATAGCCTTTGATTATATTGCAAGTAGCGGATGGGCTCGCAGAAAGAACGAGCAGACCGACGAAGAAAAAGAAATATACAATGCTATCTCTAGCATTTTTAGAGAAGATGAGAAAAATGAAAGAGTACTTGAGTTAATCAGAAGAGGAACATTCTTTAACTTTAAGAATCCTAAACTCTCTAAGGAGACTGCTAGTGATTTATACGGAGATAGCGAAAGCATTAAAGTAACAAGAGCGCAAAGATTTGTGGCTTGTCCGTTTGATCAGTTTTTAACAGACGGTTTAGGACTTAGAGAAAGAGAAGTATATGAATTAAGTCCTATGGAAAAGGGAAATATCGAGCATGCCATTTTGGAACATTTCTTTGGCGAGGTCAAGAGTCTTAATATTAACCTAAGAACAGAAAAGAAAGAAAAGATAGATGATATTTTAGATAAGTGTATAAAAGAACACCTGGAAAGCGATAAACTCAGTGAGTTCTTTAATGAAGATCCGTCTAGAGAGTTTACTAAAGCTCAACTTGCAAAGATGGCTAAAGAGAGTGTGGAAGTGCTCGTGTCACATCTTAATAGAGGTAAGTTTGAAGTATCTAATATTGAAGAGATGGCTAGTGGCGGAAAGGCTGACAGAGTTGATACTTTTATAGAGGGAGATAATGTCTACGTAAAAGTAATCGATTACAAGACTGGCAACAAGAATTTTAAATATAGCGAACTAGTTTCTGGATATGATATTCAAGTGTTTGTTTATCTTAAGGATGCTATGGAAAGGGAAAAAAGAGAACATTCCGATAAGCATATCATTCCAGCAGGAGCATTTTATTTCCATGTTTCAAATCCATATGTAACTAAAACATCTAAGATTGGGGAAACTGTGGATGATGGAGCATCAAAAGAGCAGAGAAACACTAATTATATTATGGAAGGATTACTTAACTCGGATTGTGTGGAAGCATTTGACGAGGAAAATAATGTCACCGAGATTATAAAGAAAGATAGCAGAAGCGCAGATGAATTTGCTGTTAATTCAGAGGAGTATGATGAAGTTTTAAATTTCATAGATGACAAACTTGAGAAAGTTAGAAGTGAGATTATCGGTGGAAATATAGATATAGATCCATATGACGGAGTATGCGAATGGTGTGAATACAAAGGCATATGTAGAGTTGATATGAAATTTGAAGAACCTAAGAAATTAGAGAGCATAGGAAAAAAAGAAGCGTTAGAAGCTATTAATGGAGAGAGCGATGTCGAAGATTAATTGGACAGATGCACAACAGAATGTGATTGATGCAAGGGATAAGAATATCCTAGTGGCCGCTGGAGCTGGTTCCGGTAAGACCACTGTATTAGTCGAGCGCATTATAGAGATGATTTCAGATGAGAAGAATCCTATCGATATTGATAAGTTCCTCATTGTTACTTTTACGCGCTCAGCAGCTGCTCAAATGAAAGACAAGATTCGAGAGAGACTCTATAAACTTTCTTATGAGAATCCAAAGGATATGAATGTTAGAAGACAGTTATCTTTAATTCATACTGCTAAC
>CAMVRH010000051.1 GCA_947169835.1 uncultured Lachnospira sp.
ACAGATGTTTTGGGTGGAATGCTTATGGGAATAGCAATAGGACTAACAGTTTGGTTCGTTTATAAGTGGAAATTTGAAAAAAAGTTCGGGCCAGTAATCGAGCCAAAAATAAAACCCGAAAAAGAAAAATAAATACCAAAACAGTCATTGAAAAATGGCTGTTTTTATTTTATAATAATTGTGTTAATTATTTAACGAACAGTTAATATAATTAACCTAAAACTTTTATAAAAAAAGGAGTTATTATGAGAGATTATTTTGATTTTAAGGACAGAGTAGCTATTGTAACAGGTAGTTCTGCAGGCCTTGGTGTGCAGATGGCAAAAGCTCTTGCTAGTCATGGATGTAACATTGTTTGTCTTGCTAGAAGAGAAGAACTAGTGCAGAAAGTTGCAAAAGAGATTGCCGATGAATTTGGTGTTAAGACTTTGGCTGTTAAGTGTGACATCACAGATACAGAAAACATCAAAGACGCAGTTAAAAAGACTATGGATGAATTCGGAAGAATTGATATCCTAATCAACAACGCTGGTACAGGTGCTATTGCTCCAGCCGAGTTGGTAGAAGATGAAGTCTTTGACTGGGAGATGCAAGTAGACCTAGCAGGTGCATTTAAGATGGCAAGAGAAGTAGCTAAGGATGCTATGCTTCCAGCAGGTTACGGAAGAATTATCAACATCGCTTCTATGTATGGTATTGTTGGTAACAAGGTAGCAGGTTCATCACCATATCACGCTGCAAAGGGTGGTTTGATTAACCTTACTCGTGCGCTAGCAGCTGAGTGGTCGACAAAGGGAATCACAGTTAACTGTATTTGTCCAGGATATTTCTACACAGATCTTACAAAAGAAACTCTTGATACTCCAGAATTTAAACAGTATGCGCAGACAGTTATCCCTATTGAGCGTTACGGCGTGGAGGGAGAACTTGATACAGCTACATTGTTCCTAGCATCAGATAAGTCTACATATGTAACAGGTGTTACACTTCCAGTAGACGGAGGTTATACTTGCGTATAAACTAAATAGATTATTTGGCGCAGTATTATTTTAAATAGTACTGCGCTTTATTTTTTAAGAGGAAGTATTATGAACAAATGCGTGATAGTGGGTGGAGTTAAGATTAACAACACCGCTCAGATAAAAGAATATATAGATGAGTCGGATTTTGTGATTGCTTGCGACAGTGGTATTTCATCTTGCAAGGAACTTGGGATTACACCAAACTTAATCGTGGGCGATTTTGACTCGCACGAAAAGCCAGACACCGAAATTGAGACTATTACTTTGCCTACGGCAAAGGATGATACAGACACTATGTTTGCTGCAAAGGAAGCGGTGAAGAGAGGCTTTGGCGAAGTGGTCCTTTTAGGCGCGGTGGGAGATAGAATTGATCACACCCTAGCCAATGTCTATATACTCTCATATCTACAAAATGAGGGAGTGAAAGGACTGATAGTGGACGACTTTTCCGAAATGCTCATAATTGGCAAAAATGGACAAAATACAGGTAAAATAAGTGATATTTATGGCTATTTTTCACTCATTTGTCTAGAAGGAAAAGTAGAAGGCGTGACTATAAAAAATGCCAAATTTCCTCTAGAAAATGGTATAATAACACCTAATCATCAGTACGCTACTAGTAATGAGGTTTTGCCAGGAGAAGTGGCAGAAGTCAGTATTGAAAATGGTAGCGCGCTATTGGTAAAAGTTTTTAAATAATTGGAGACACTTAAATGGAAAAATTAACACTTGAACAATTTGAAAAAGCTAGTGAAGTTGTGAGCGAAGTTACTAAGAAAACAAACTTAGTTTACAGCGACTATTTTAGTGAGCAAACAGGAAACCAAGTTTACTTGAAACCTGAAAACATTCAGTTCACTGGTGCATATAAGTTAAGAGGTGCTTATTATAAGATAAGTACTTTGTCGGACGAAGATAGAGCAAAAGGTTTTATTACGGCATCAGCTGGTAACCATGCTCAAGGTGTGGCTTACGCTGCAAAGAAGTATGGAGTGAAGGCAACTATCGTTATGCCTAACATTACACCGCTTATGAAAGTGGAGCGTACAAAGAGTTATGGTGCTGAAGTAATCTTGCACGGTGATGTGTACGATGAATCTTGCGAGTATGCACTAAAGTTAGCTGAGGAAAAAGGTTATACATTTATTCATCCATTTGACGATTTGGATGTGGCAGCAGGACAGGGAACTATCGCTATGGAAATCATTAAGGAACTTCCTACAGTGGATATTATCTTAGTTCCTATTGGCGGTGGCGGACTTGCAACTGGTGTTGGAACACTTGCTAAGCTTCTAAATCCTAGAGTCAAAGTAATTGGTGTTGAGCCAGCAGATGCAGCATGTATGAAAGCATCACTAGAGGCTGGAAAGGTTGTCACACTTCCAAGTGCAAACACTATAGCCGATGGTACAGCTGTTATGACTCCAGGTGAAAAGATTTTCCCTTACGTTCAAAAATGCTTGGATGAAATAATTACAGTAGAAGACGAAGAGTTGATAGATGTATTTTTAGATATGGTTGAAAACCACAAACTGATTGCAGAAAACTCAGGTCTTTTATCAGTAGCAGCTCTAAAGCACTTGGACTGCAAAGATAAAAAGGTAGTATCAATCTTAAGTGGTGGAAATATGGATGTAATCACTATGTCATCTATATTGCAGCACGGATTGATTCAAAGAGGTCGTGTATTTACAATCTCAGTTCTTCTTCCAGATAAGCCAGGCGAACTAGTTAAGGTTGCGACAAAGATAGCCGAGGCAAAGGGTAATGTAATCAAACTAGAACACAACCAGTTTGTATCGGTAAACAGAAACGCAGCAGTGGAACTTAAACTTACATTAGAATGTTTCGGTCATGAGCATAAAGCACAGATCATTAAAGACTTAAACGATGATGGCTACAATGTTAAAGAAGAAGATGTAGTTCTATAGATTGACTTTTAACTTCTATAAGAGTAAAATATAAAGGTAAGGCAAGGGAGTCTTAGAGAAAATTTCTCTAAGTCTCTCTTTTTTTATTGGAAAAATGAGGTTAGATGATGAAGAATTGCGTAGAAGTACAAGATAAGTTGCATGAAGAATGTGGTGTGTTTGGCATTTACTCGATGTCAGGAGAGTCCGTGTCAAAGGACATTTACTACGGCTTAGAAGCACTACAGCACCGTGGTCAGGAAGCAGCAGGCATGGCTCTTTCAGACTTCAAAGGCGGTATGTATAACATGGCGATTAAGAAAGACATTGGTTTGGTGAGTGAGGTCTTTCACGAAGACGACTTGGAACATCTTAAAGGAAATATAGGTGTGGGTCATGTTCGCTATTCAACTACGGGCGAGAGCAATGCGCACAACGCACAGCCGATTGGTATGAATTATATTAAAGGAACTTTGGCGGTGGTGCATAATGGAAACATTGTTAATACAGATGCGCTAAAGGTTGAGCAGATGAAGAGAGGATCTGCGCACTATACCACATCTGATACGGAAGTGATTGCGTATGAAATTATTAAGGAGCGTGTGAACTCCAAAGATATAGAGGAAGCTACGGTAAAGGCGTGTAAGAAACTAAGGGGTGGATACGCACTTCTAGTTAAAAGTCCAAGAAAGTTGATTGGAGCTAGAGACCCATTGGGAATCAAGCCGCTTATTCTTGGAAAGAGAGATGATACTTATATTCTGGCATCAGAGAGCGCTGCTGTTAAGGCGGTGGGTGGCGAGATAGTTCGCGACATAGAGCCAGGAGAAATTGTAACTATAACTAAAGATGGAATTGAAACAGTTTCACGCTTGCAGTCTAGTACTAAGGCCCATTGTATTTTCGAATACATTTACTTTGCGAGAAATGATTCGGTGATGGATGGGATATCAGTGAACGATGCAAGGGTGAGTGCTGGAGAAGCCTTGGCAAAGGTAAAAAAAGTGGATGCCGATATAGTTGTGGGCGTTCCAGATTCTGGACTAGCAGCTGCATGGGGTTATTCCAAAGAATCAAACATTCCCTTTGCCATGGCTTTCTATAAGAATAGCTATATTGGACGTAGTTTCATAAAGCCAACGCAAAACGAAAGGCAAATGGCAGTGCAAATGAAACTTAGCGTCCTTGAAAATGTGGTCCGCGATAAAAACATTGTTCTAATTGATGACTCGATTGTTCGTGGAACTACGATGCGCAAACTAGTCGATATGTTAAAGGCGGCCGGTGCAAAGGAAGTGCATGTGAGAATCAGCTCACCGCCTTTCCTTTATCCATGTTTCTATGGGACAGATGTGCCGACGGCCGGACAACTGATTGCATCTGAGCATTCGACGGAGGAAGTTAGAGAAAATATAGGTGCGGACAGTTTGGAGTATTTAAGAGTTGAAGATTTTAAGGCAATGGTTGGGGATTTGCCATTGTGTACAGCATGCTTTACAAACGATTATCCAATAAAGTAAAAAGAGAGGTTAGATCATGAAAAAGTACATTTTTGTTACAGGTGGAGTTGTATCGGGATTGGGAAAAGGTATAACAGCAGCATCTTTGGGAAGACTTCTAAAGGCGAGAGGGCTAAAGGTTGTGGCACAAAAACTAGATCCATATATCAATGTGGACCCAGGAACTATGAGCCCATACCAGCACGGAGAAGTTTATGTAACTGAAGACGGAGCAGAGACAGATCTTGATTTGGGTCACTATGAGAGATTTATAGATGAGGATTTGAACAAGTTTTCAAATCTTACTTCTGGTAAAGTCTACTGGAATGTTCTAAATAAAGAAAGAAGAGGAGAATACTTAGGCTCAACAATCCAGGTTATCCCACACATTACAAATGAGATTAAAGAGTTTATTTACAATGTGGGCCACGAGTCAGATGCTGATGTGATAATCACTGAGATTGGTGGAACAATTGGTGATATCGAATCTCAGCCTTTCCTAGAAGCAGTAAGACAGGTATCGCTAGAAGTAGGAGTGGAAAATAGTTTGTTTATACATGTTACACTTGTTCCTTATTTACATGCCTCAAAAGAACACAAGACAAAACCTACACAGCACTCAGTAAAAGAATTGCAAGGAATGGGAATAAGACCAGACATTATCGTTCTTAGATGTGATGAACCAATGGAAGAGTCGATATTTAAAAAGATTGCAATGTTCTGCAATGTAAAAGAGGATTGTGTAATTGAAAATAGAAACTTAGATAACTTATACGAAGTTCCATTGATGTTAGAAGATGCAAATCTTTCAAGTGTAGTTTGTAGAGAACTAAATATAGATGCACCAAAACCAGACTTAACCGAATGGAAAAATGTTGTCAGCAACATTGCAAATAGATCAAAAGAAATCACTGTTGGACTTGTTGGTAAGTATGTACAGTTGCATGATGCTTACCTCTCGATAGTGGAAGCACTAAATCATTCAGGGTTCTTTAACCATGCACATGTAAATATCGAGTGGATTGATTCTGAAAGTTTAGATGAATCAAACTACGAAGAGAAGTTAAAAGATGTTCAAGGCATCATCGTTCCTGGAGGATTTGGAAATCGTGGAGTAGAGGGAATGATACTAGCAGCGCAGTATGCTAGGGAGAATAGTATTCCTTACTTTGGCATTTGTCTTGGAATGCAAGTAGCTGTTATTGAGTATGCTAGAAATGTGGCTGGCATTAAAGATGCTTGCTCAGGAGAGTTTGAAAAGACAACAGATAATAAGGTAATAGATTTTATGCCTGGTCAGTCTGATGAGGTAGACAAAGGTGGAACACTTAGACTTGGAGCATACCCTTGTGAAATAACAAAAGGAACACTTATGGAAGAGTGCTATGGAAGTTTAAGTATAAGTGAGAGACACAGACATAGATATGAGTTTAATAATGATTACAGAGAAGTACTAACAAAAAACGGTCTAGTTCTTTCCGGAATGTCTCCAGATGGATTGTTGGTAGAAACAGTAGAAGTGAAAGATCATCCATTCTACATAGGAGTTCAGTTCCATCCTGAGTTCAAATCTAGACCAAACAGACCACAACCAATATTTAGAAAATTTGTAGAAGCGATTGTTGCAAATATTTGAATTTACAATTATAAAATCATTTAGTAAAATAGACGCTGAAAACAAAATCAAAGGACGCCCTCTGCCACCGGGTAGAAGGGAAATACGTCATTTAGTAAAAGACAAATTTGAATTTGTGGAGTTGGTATGAAAATAGTCAAATATGATAATGCATACAGAGATGATATGATTTTTATGGTTTTACAAGCAAAGGATGCGCTTGGGAAGAAACCTACTATTAATGATGATTTGCTTAACATTGAGGAACACTATATTAACCGTGGGGACATGTTTTGGTTAGCAATTGATGACAATGATAGAGTTGTTGGATGCATTGGGTTTTCTTCGATTGAAAACTCATCCGAAGCATTTTTGCATAGATTATTTGTCAAATCATCTGAAAAGCGTAAAGGAATTGGAACACAACTTTTAGAAACAGCCGAAAGCGAAATGCGTAGAAATGGAATAACAATATCTAGAGTTCATCTTGGTTCCTCTAAAGAACAGTGGTATGAGTCATATGAATTTTATCCAAAACATGGTTATAAGGAATACGAAGAAAGATATATGAAGAAAGAACTATAAATTCCAGTTTGTATGATTATTAATTATTTGTTCAATATTTCTTCAGCAATTACACCTTTTGTAACACATCTGTCCATCGCCTGTTTAGAAATATACTTATGTGCCTCATCTTCAGCCATTCCCTTTTCAGTAATCAGCATTAGCTTTGCTTGATTAACCAGCCTGATTTCTTGCATCTTATCTTCAATAGATAATGTCTTTTTCTCGTAACTTCTCGTTCGCTCCCTAGCGCTTTCTAGCCAGTTTAG
>CAMVRH010000052.1 GCA_947169835.1 uncultured Lachnospira sp.
AGAACGACAAAGAGCACAGTCACAATCATCCTTCGTCTTTTTGTTCTTAAGAGTTCTGCCTTCTTTTCTTTTTTAATTTGTCTTAAATCTTTTCCACTCTTCTCGAATGATTTTTTCGATAGTTCTCTAACCTTTTTTCTATGAGAAAAGAAAAACAAAACACCAAAAAGCAATATATAATACAAAATAATTATGTAAACTGATGGTTTTCCTACTACTACACTTGAAAACGGAAGCATTCCAATCAATTGTGATAAAGAGGTATACAAATCCAAAATCAAACATCCAGGAATAATCAATATAGATCCTAACCACCTGGCAAACAGCCCACCTACTATTCCTAGCACTCCTGATACTATAACTACTCCCATAAGAGGAACTACTATCAAGTTTAGAATGAACGAATAAGTCGGTAGTTGATAATAGTAATAAGCAATGATTGGCGCCATAAACACGCTGATATTCAAGCTAAACAACACAGCATTGATAATCTTGTGTTTAATAATTATGTAAACTAGATGCCTTTTCTCATTTTCACTGGCATTCTTGTCTAATTCTCTAGCACTGAATTTATTTTTTAAACCAAGTAAATAAAAAACTTTTGGCCAGACAATTAGTATTCCAATGATTGCTGCAAACGACATTTGAAATCCTGAATTTAAAATGACAAACGGATTCCATAAAAGCAAAAAGATTCCAGCTAAACTTATTGAAGTTACTTTATCGTTCCACCTGCCTAGCATCTGTCCCAAGACCAGACACAAAAACATTACAACAGCGCGAATGGTAGATATTCCCATCCCAGACATTATGGCAAAAGCTACCACAGCAAAAAGAGAAACTGAACCAGACACTACATATCCAAACTTTCGTCTTAAAAGTTTGAAAAAGAACAATCCAATAAAACTGATATGCAATCCACTTATCGCAAGCAAATGTGCTATACCAGATACTGAATAAAGTTCCTTCGTGGTATCGTCCAATTCCGCCTTATCCCCAAGCAATATGGCAGAATAAACCCCCGCCTTATCTTTTGAACAAATATCATTAAGGATCTCTTTTATCTGAACCCGTAGGTCATACAAACCCTGCCGCAGCAAATCACTCGAGTCATCCTTCACCTCAATAGAATCGCCATAAATCATTCCATAAATTCCAAGCGACATGTAGTGTTCTCGCATATCAAAGTTTCCAGGATTCCTCGCCTGTTCAAAATGCTTAAACTCCCCTTCCACTTTCACCACATTTCCTACTTTTACATCTGGCTCGTCAAAGAAATAGACAATCACTTCACCCAAATAGTTATCACCATTCCAAGCATCATCTAAGTAGAGAGCATATGAATTCTTTGTCGGGGAAATCTTTTTAATAATTCCATATACACTGATATCCCCCTCTTTATAATTCCATACCTCGTCCCTTACTCTTACTTCGTTTGAAGTAATCAAAAAGCCTATTAGAGCACCAAAAAAAATCATCGCTACAAACCTGATCTGTGTTTTAGCGATGATTTTTATAATTATGGACGCGGCAACAATGGGTAATAACACCCATGCTCCCCCGTAAATCATGGCAACTATCTCTCCAAGTAACAAGGCCAAAAACAAATTTAAAATTGGCCGTTTGATAATTGCACCTCTTTCTTTATTCTGTTTCTACTATATCCAAATTTCTGATTAGTGGTTCGCTAAGCGAAATCTTCTTGTGGTACATAATGTCGGAATCTCTATTCACCGTAATCTGCACTTCGTGAATATCATTTAGTTCGCAAAGCGAGTTTACAATTGAGTAAATACAAACTTCATCTAGTACTCCACTTCGTTCTCTCAAGAATGAATCGTCAAAGTCCACATAACAAATATTATTTGACGTGGAAACACTGCGCAATTTAACATTCTTATTTAGAGTAGCTGTGTATCCGTCTTTGTCTGGACCGCTAATCAATTTTCTTACGATAAACTCTTCTTTTGACTTATTTCCGTAGTTTGCATTTTTAAGCTCGTACTTCTTTAGTTTGGCCCCCTCATCATTTCCAAAGTAAAGCAAGAAATCGGCTCTTGCAAACTGGTCGTCGCCACCGCGTAGCATTGATACAAAACTGGATGCATTCATGATGCCCATTCTTGAACCTGCCACCTTCTCGTAAGGTTTATCTTCCACAGTAAATGCTATACCATCTACCGCGTTTATCTGTATTAATGTGAGAACAACTGCCGCTCTACACATTACTTCTCTCTGGTTTTCAAGTTGATTGTACTCGCTGTTAAAATCAACTGTAATTATTCCGTTTTCTAGTTTAAATCCATTGACAATTACGTTTTCTGGAACTGCCGCCTTATCGCCTTTGTCGTCACCGTCTTTTGACAAAGCATCCAAAAGGTCTGTTATCTGGCTGTTAGCATTATCAGACTTAACCCTATACTCTTCTTTGTTAAGATTATCTCCAGCCTTGTTGATAAAATAGACAAACATACCAGACGTCTGCTCTTTTTCAGCTTCGCCGCAGCCGAAAAGAGAAATCGTCAAAGAAAGCATCAATATTAAACTTATAATTCTTCTAATCTTCATAATTACTCTTCAATATATTTTAGAGGTATACGCACTGTAAATGTAGTGCCCTCTTCCTCTTTACTGTGAACACCGATAGAACCGTGGTGTCTCTTAACAATCTCCTTAGTAATAGCAAGTCCAAGTCCGGAACCGCCAGTCTCTCTTGCTCTAGCCTTATCCACTCGGAAGAAGCGCTCGAACACTCTGTCTTGATCTTCTTCTGGAATACCGATACCAGTATCTTGTACTTTGAAGTAGAAATACTGATGGTCGGCATTAAGGCTGACTGTAACTGTTCCATCTACCTGGTTATATTTGATAGCATTCTCAACTAAATTTGTAACAACCCTAGCAAACTTAAGCTCGTCCACATCAGCAATGATAGGACGGAAACTCTCGTATACCACCTCGATATTTTTCTCCTCAGCAATAGGCTTAACAGTCTTAAGCACTGACTCTAAAACATCGTTAATATTTACTTGAGAAATGTTAATCTCATTTTCTACATTTTCTGTATTCACAAGTTCAAGAAGGTCGTTGATAATCTGGCTCTCACGCTCAATCTCATTTGAAATATCAACCAAGAACTCTTGATACATTTCTTCAGGCGCACCCTCTGCACCTACCAAAGAATCCGCAAGCACCTTCATCGAAGTAATAGGCGTCTTTAATTCGTGAGACACGTTCGATACAAAGTCATCTCGTTTCTTCTGCTCTGCATAGAAGTTATCTATCATTGTATTAAAATCACTAAGAATCTGTTTAACCTCAGTGTAATCCTTAATCTCATCCAAGTTTTCCACACCTCTTCTGTGCTTAACATCTTTGATGATCTCACCCACTCGCTTGATCGGTCTTGCAAAGAATTTGGCGCAGATGAATGCTACTACCAACGCAAAGATAGCGCCCAAGGCAAAGGCAATATATACCACTCGCCTTACATCGCTTCTATAGTTTGAAATATTTGCTGTGGAATAGTTAGTACAAAGAACACCTACAGTCTTCTTTATAGAACCCTCTTCCACTGTGGTAATAGTGGCTACTAGTGGGATTGAAAACTCGATATACTCTAGGTCTTTGTTTTCTTCCATCACATCTTCGCCCTTCAAAGCCTTGAAGACGTTTTTAGAAATACTAGTGTTACCAATATCTTCACTCTTTGAGTCCTCGCGAATAATACATGCCGTATCAATTATCTGGATACGCGCATCAAACTCGTTCGACAAAAGATTGATCTGTGCATTTACAGCCTCTGATTCTTTTTTGTCCAAGTAGCCGCTACTAATAATATTATTTTTTAGCATTATATTGTTAGACTTGTATTCTTCTAAACGGTTGTTGTAATACTTAGAAGTTGACACATTAAGAAATATTGTGCCTATCACAAGAATAGGCACAATAATAACAATCAATGTAACAACGAATATCGAAAATTCGAAGCTCTTTATGTAATTTAAAAATAAATCAAGCTTTTTATTTTTCATCTAATTATCCTTGAAAATAATATCCCATTCCCCACTTAGTCTGAATGTATGTAGGTTTAGCTGGATTCTCCTCAATCTTTTCTCTTAGTCTTCTAATGTTTACATCTACTGTTCTAGCATCACCTGGATAGTGTGAACCCCAAATGATATTTAAAAGATCTTCTCTTGAGTAAAGCTTTCCAGGATGCTCCGCTAGTAGTTTTAAGATATCAAACTCTTTAACTGTAAGTCTAATCTCTTCATCTTTTATATAAAGTCTCTTTGCTTCTACTTCTAGTCTTAGATCGCCCGCTTCTATTACTTTGGCGGTCTCTTCCACTTGAACCTTTTTCTTATTACGTCTAGTGATAGCCTTGATTCTAGCTTTAACCTCTAATATATTGAATGGCTTTGTGATGTAGTCATCTGCACCGTACTCTAGACCGAGGATTTTATCCATGTCTTCGCCCTTCGCAGTAAGCATCACAATTGGCACATCTGAAAACTCTCGCACTTGCTGACAAACTTCGTAACCGTCAAAGACAGGCAGCATCAAATCAAGCAAAATGATATCGTACTCATTTTCCTTCGCTAGGTCTACAGCTTCCTGGCCATCGTAAGCACAGTCCACTTCGTAACCTTCCTGCTCAAGATTAAACTTAAGTCCTTTCACGATTAATTTTTCATCATCAACTACTAAAGCTCTCATATTTTTCTCCTAATCTACGCAAATCTGTGATTTGATATTATTAAATGTGGCATCTCCTATTCCAGAAACATTTTTGATATCTTCCGGCTTAGAAAAATTTCCATTTTGCGTGCGATATTCCACTATTGCTTTCGCTCTAACTTCGCCAATCCCCGACAAAGTCTGAAGCTCCTCAGCAGTGGCTGTATTTATATTTATTAAACCTGATTGGTTTGATCCACCTTGGCTTTCATTAGATGAACGGCCAGATGATTTCTTTTTCTTAAGTTTCTTAAATTCCTTTTTTGAAATCACCCTGATTTGCTGTCCGTCTTTTACGGTATCAGCTAGGTTTAAATAATCGGTCTGTGCATTTTTTGTCATGCCACCGGCTTTCTCAATGACATTGTAAAGTCTCGTACCTTCTGGAACTTTCACAATTCCTGGAGCGTTCACCTCGCCCACTACGTGTACAAAAATATCTCCGCTACTTTTCGTCTCCTCCAAAGAAGTTTTCGACTTTGTATCGTCTAGAGATATCTTTTTAGACTTGCTCCCACAGCCCATAAATACTAGGGATATCGCGATCCCAATAATTAATAATAAAATATTCTTTTTTAACATTCTTACTCCTTTCGGAGTTCCCTGCGAATGCTATTTTCATTGTACTCTAAAAAATATTACTATTCAATAACAAAATTGACAATTTTCTAACAAATATTAATTATTATTGTTTGCAACAAAAAAGAGCAGCTGCGCCTTGCAACTGCCCTTGTAAATACTATTATTATAGATCTTTCTTCTCAGGTAAGATTGAATATGCAATGTTCATTGAGTGATCTCCCACTCTCTCCAAACCTACTACTAGGTCAGTAAAGATTAAGCCTGACTCAATACTACATTTTTCTTCTGCCATTCTCTTAACGTGATGTTCTTGATAATCGATTTCCATTTTGTCGATAGCTGCTTCTTTGTCTTCCAATTCTGCGAAACGTGTATTGTCCATTGTTAGGAATACTTCAATACAGTTATCGTATAACTCAAGAACGCTAGTATACATATGCTTGATTTCTTTTGTGCCTTCTTCTGAGAAAGTAATATTCTTTTTCTCTTCCTTCCAAGCATCGTTGATAAAGTTTACAGCATAATCACCAATACGCTCAATATCGATTACTACGTGGAACAATCCACCTAATCTATTTCTATCGGCGATAGGCAAGTCATATCTGTTGGCCTTTACCATATACTCAGTAATCTTATGACTCAAGTAATCAATATACTCTTCTCTCTCAAGAATTTCTTCTGATTTCTTTCTATCATTATTGAGTAGCGCTTCCATAGATCCGACAAAGTTCCTACGAACCTTCTTAGACATACGCTCTATCTCTGAGACAATCTCTACGATAGCTGTAGCTGGCACTGCTGTACCTGACTCATCGATGTATTTAAGTGTTCTCTCTTCTTCGTCTTCGTCGTCGGCGCTCTTTCTCTTATGAATAACCTTCTTCGACAAAGCAATAAGTGGATTCGCAACTAATACACCGACTATACAAATGATAAGTTTAAATATAGTATCGGCATTCGCCACAAAACGTTTTGGTCCAGCACTAATCTTTTCAATAAATCCAATAATTTGGTCTCCAAAGATAGCAAGAATAATACCCAAAACAATAAGACCCACAATGTTGAACATTAAGTATACAAATGCTGTTCTCTTCGCATTCCTATTTGCATGAAGTGATGCAATAATGGCTGGAGTACAAGCACCAACATACGCACCAATGATAAAGAATAGACATGTTGTTAGTGATAACAACATAACCTTTTCTCCATTTTCATAAACATAATGTCCGTGTACCTTAATTGGAATATCCGCCAAAAGAACTAATGTACTTACTGTTACTGAAGAACTCTGTACAAGAGATGTGATAATAATTCCAACCAATACTGCTACTATCGGACTACTCATGGCAGTCGCTGCTTGTTGAACAGCTTGATAGCTTGCAAGAGCCTTCAACGAATCGGTCATTAAACTGATTCCCAAGAATAACGCACCAAACCCAAAGACAATAGCTGCTATTCTCTTAACTAACGGTCTCTTTACAAATGTAATGATAGCCGCAC
>CAMVRH010000053.1 GCA_947169835.1 uncultured Lachnospira sp.
GAATGGCTGACTACACATTAGATGAGGTACTAAGTAACCGCGACAAAGAAAACAGTTGTATCGTTGTTTTAGATAAAATTCAAGATCCAGGAAACCTTGGAACAATTATTAGAACTGGAGAGGGTGCTGGTATCAGTGCAGTAGTTATGAGTTCTGATACAGTAGATCTTTATAATCCAAAAGTTATTCGCTCAACTATGGGTTCAATATTTAGAGTGCCATGTGTGATAGTAGATGACCTAGAAGCAGCAGTTAACGAGATGAAGACTAGCGGTGTTACAACATACGCAGCACACTTGGACGGTGAAGAGATATCAAGTGTTGAGTTGGCAAATGATAGAGCATTCTTGATTGGAAACGAGGCAAACGGCCTAAGTGATGAAGTGGCAAGTTTGGCTGATAAAAAAATAAAGATTCCAATGGAAGGTGAAGTAGAATCTCTAAATGCAGCAGTAGCCACAGCTATTTTAATCTATAGATAATATAATCACATATTGTATGTGATAATAATATATGTTATAATGAATCGGAACAGAACAAATCTAAAGGTGAACAACAACTAGAAGGTTAATACATTACGGGCTTGACCTTCTATAAAGGAGTTCCCTGCGAGTTTAACGACTTGTATGTGCCGGTGCAAAAGCGCCGGCACTTTAAAAATACCGGAGGATAAATATGAAATCATTTTTAAAACGAACAATAGTGTTGGTACTAGCGCTATCTATGGTATTTGGCGTTGCCGGATGTGATTTATTTAAGAAAACTAATAAAGGTCATACGGATCTTTTCTGGTACATGAATTTGACTGAAGAAAAAGAGGGCGGCAAAGAAGTTAAGTTCACTTCGAACGAAGGTGAAGTGGCAGCTGTGGCGCTAGAAGATAGTTATGCCGAGGAATACGGCATTGTCAAAAACGGAGACTGCTTTGTAAACATCGACAGTTTAAAGAGCGGTGTGGATGACAGATTCTACTATGATAAAAATGAGAAACTTGTAATGTTCACTAACGCAACAGAAGTTATTACATCTGAAGTTGGAAAGAATGCACTTACAAACGGCGAAGAGAAGGATTATCAGATTTCCTTCGTCGAAAACGGAAAGTGCTATGTAAATATGGACTTTGTGACAGACTGCATAAGCGCTGAGTATAAATTATTTGAACCAAAGAAGAAATGTCCAGCTATCATAAGCCTAAACTACAAAACAGGAAAAGTGAAAGAGGCTACTTTGGACGATGACATAGAGATGAGAACAAATGGCGACTACCAGAACCTCATCGTCAAAGACCTTAAGGAAGGCACTAAGATTAAGATTATTGAAGAGGGTGAAAACTGGGATAAAGTAAAAGCCGAAGGCGGAATAATCGGTTTTGTTCCAACTAAATATGTAGAAGATATCAAGACAGTAGAATCTGTATATAAGAGCGATGAAGACACATACAATCACCAACTAATTAAAGATGGTGTAAATATGGTTTGGGATGCAGTTTATAATCAATCTGCAAATGCAAATCTTAAAAATGATGTAAAACATGTAAAGGGAGTAAATGTTATTTCTCCTACATGGTTTGAAATGGAAAGTAAGACTGGTGGTCTTGTTTCAAGGGCGAGTGAAGACTACATAAAGACTGCCCATAAAAACGGAATGGAAGTTTGGGCTCTTTTGGATGACTTTAAGAGCAAGAAGATTAGCCACTACGTTCTAAATCATACAAGCTCACGTAAGAGATTAATCTCTAGTTTGATGGACAGTATTGATGGCTTAGGAGTAGATGGAATTAACATTGACTTTGAGTTTGTTACTGAGAGTGTTGCTAAAGATTACTTACAGTTCTTAAGAGAAATGTCAGTAGAGTGTAGAAAGAATAGAATTACTTTGTCGGTGGATAACTATGCTGCGATGGGACATACAGCATATTACGACTGGAAGCAGCAGTATAAGATTGCAGACTATGTAATCTTTATGAATTATGACGAACACAATGCGGGTGATGATGAAGCAGGATCTGTATCTTCACTAGAGTTTATGGAAAATGCAATCACAAATTCAGTTGAGCAGATTGGTGAGTCAAATAGAGTTATCAACGGAATTCCATTCTTCACACGACTTTGGGAGATGACTCCAGAAGGCAAAGGCACAAACAAAGGAACATATGTGGAAGACGCAGTGGATGGAAATTACTATTTAAATTCACAGGCGCTCACAATGAACAAAGCAGAGAAAGCTTACAAAGATGCTAAAGCAAAACCATCGTTTGATAAAGCTACTGGTCAAAACTATGTGACATGGGATAAAGGAAATACTACTTATCAGATGTGGTTAGAAGACGAAACTTCAATCAAATCTAGACTAGAACTAACAAAGAAATATAAACTAGGTGGTAATGCGTACTGGGCATTAGGTCAGGAAAAAGATAGCATTTGGAATACAATAGAAGCGAATAAATAAATGAAAGAAAAATATATGAGAGAGGCTTTAAAGGAAGCCGAGAAAGCAAGAAAACTAAATGAAGTTCCAATTGGTTGTGTCATAGTAAATGATGGTAAGATTATTGGGCGTGGATACAACCGCAGGATGAAAGATAAAAATACTTTGTCGCACGCGGAACTAAATGCTATTAAGAAAGCTAGCAAGAAACTAAAAGACTGGCGTCTGGATGATTGCGAGATGTATGTAACTACAGAGCCTTGTCAGATGTGTGCTGGAGCGATAGTGCAGTCAAGAATTAAGAAAGTATATATTGGTTGTATGAATCCAAAGGCTGGATGCGCTGGCTCTATTATGAATTTGCTCCAAGTTGAAGAATTCAACCACCAGGTTGAAATTGAAAGTGGAGTGTTAGAAGAAGAATGCAGTGGCATTCTAAAAGATTACTTTAAAGAATTGCGCAATAATAAATAATCGTATATAATGATTTAGTCGCGCAGCCGGGGAAGTAGCGGATCCCTTTACCTGAAGTCCGCTTTAGCAGGGGTGATGATTTGCCTCGGGTTTAGATGGTAAGGCTGCCCTTTATAAGCGATGTTGACGTTTGGGTCTTATGCATTAGAACTCTATGAACCGTGTCAGGTCAGGAATGAAGCAGCACTAAGTAGATAATTCTAAGTGACATGAGGGTGCCTAGACCGAGTTGGCTGTAGAGGTAACGCTTATGATTTACTCACAAAGCAAGTCGCGCGATATTAAAAAGTAGGATGATGATTCATCCTACTTTTTTAATGAAAAAAGACCCGAATTTCGTCAAAAAAGCCGTTTTTCTATCTTGAATGAGACCCCAGAATATTATATAATATTTCCAAAGGTGTGTGCGCAGGTCAAAATTGCTACAACACCGATAAATTAAGGGGATTTTAAGGAAAGGGACGTCATGTCTTATCAAGCATTATATAGAAAATTTAGACCTAATACTTTTGACGAAGTAAAGGGACAAGACCATATAGTTACGACTCTTAAAAATCAGATCAATTCTGATAGAATAGGACACGCTTACCTTTTCTGTGGAACACGTGGAACAGGTAAAACTAGTGTAGCTAAAATTTTGGCGCGCGCGGTTAACTGTGAAAATCCTCAGGACGGAAGTCCATGTATGGAGTGCGAGACTTGTAAGACTTCAGAGGGTGGAAGCGCTCCTAACATCATCGAGATGGATGCCGCATCTAACAACGGTGTGGATGATGTAAGACAAATTATTGAAGAGATTCAGTACTCACCAACAGTGGGTAAATATACAGTATATATTATTGACGAGGTACATATGTTGTCTGGTCCAGCGTTTAATGCACTTTTGAAAACGCTAGAAGAACCACCAGCATATGTTATTTTTATACTTGCAACTACGGAACCTCATAAGATTCCAGTTACTATTCTTTCTAGATGTCAAAGATATGATTTCAAGCGTATCTCTATTGAGACTATCGTAGACAGACTACAAGAGTTGATGGACAAAGAGGGAATAAGCGTAGATGAAAAAGCACTTCGCTATATTGCAAAAGTGGCTGACGGCTCTATGCGTGACGCATTAAGTTTGCTTGATCAGTGTATAGCTTTCTACTCAGACCAGGAGCTCACATACGAAAAAGTGTTAGAGGTTTTGGGCGCTGTGGACAGTGAAGTATTCAGTCGCTTGATTAGATGCATTATCCAAGGCGATGTCGCAAGCACTATGAAGATTTTGGATGAGGTTGTTATCCAAGGTCGTGAGCTTGGTCAGTTTGTAAATGACTTCATCTGGTATTTGAGAAACCTTATGCTCGTCAAAGGATCCGAAGATGCTATGGAAGTGATTGATGCTCCAATGGAGAGAATCGAAGCGCTTAAAGAAGAGTCCGAGATGGTAGACAATGAATCTGTTATGAGATATATCAGAGTACTATCAGAGACAGCTGCACAGATTAAATATTCAGATCAAAAGAGAGTGCTTCTTGAGATTGCACTTATTAAACTTAACACTCCAGCTATGGAAAACGATTACGAATCATTAGTAAACAGAATTTCAGTTTTGGAAAATAAAATTGAAAGTGGAAATATAAAAGTAGATGCTGCTCCAGTTAGAAGAGCAAATGCTGAAGTGGTTACAAATGGTAATCCTTTGCCGGAGGCGGATGAACCTATCGAAGCGCCAAAGGAAGAACCAAAGGAGGAGCCTGTAGATAAAGCAGTGCCAGAGGATGTGCAGTATGTAGCTGACAACTGGAATATGGTTCTAAATCATATGAGTCCTTTGGAGAAGGCTAATTTTAGAAAAGTCTCACTTGCTGTTAAGGGCGATGATACACTGCTTATTGTGTTTGAACCTAACGATATAATGTATGGCGAGTGTAATACTGTAGAGATGATGGACATGATTAACACCATCATTAAAGAACAGATTAAAAAAGATGTTCAAGTCGAGATGACTCAAAAGAAATCAAGTGGAAACGAAAACTATTTTCAGATTATTTCATCTAAAATAGATCTAGAAATCGAGGAGGAAGATTTTTAATGGCTAAGAAAGGCGGATTCCCAGGCGGTATGCCAGCTAACATGGGAAATTTAATGAAACAAGCTCAGAAAATGCAGCAGCAGATGGCTGAGGCTCAGGAAGAACTAGAGGCTAGTGAATTCACAGCATCAGCAGGCGGCGGTGTTGTAGAAGTGACAGTGGGCGGAAATAAAGAAATTAAAAATATTAAGATAGATCCAGATGTAGTTGACCCTGAAGATGTTGAGACATTGGAGGATTTG
Source organism: uncultured Lachnospira sp. (assembly GCA_947169835.1). Taxonomy (GTDB): domain Bacteria; phylum Bacillota; class Clostridia; order Lachnospirales; family Lachnospiraceae; genus Eubacterium_G. The sequence goes on from CAMVRH010000053.1 coordinate 5,224, forward strand.
GTGACTGCAGCTGTGAACGAAGCTATCAGAAAGATGGAAGAGCAGACCCAGGAAGAGATGTCAAAGATTACTGGCGGAATGGGCGGCTTATTCTAAGGAGCAAAAGTGGATTATTACAGTGGTTACATTACAAAGTTAATAGATGAATTATCAAGCCTTCCTGGAGTTGGTTCAAAAACTGCGGGCAGACTTGCTTTTCATATATTGGATATGCCACAGGACGAAGTAGAGGGTTTGGCGAATGCTTTGGTGGAAGCAAAGAAGAATGTAAAATTCTGCAAATGCTGCCAGACTTTGACAGACCAGGAGATTTGTCCTATTTGTAGCAGCGAAGAACGTGATCAAAAAACTATCATGGTTGTTGAGACTACAAAGGATATGGCTGCTTACGAGAGCGTGGGTGAGTATAAAGGTGTTTATCATGTTTTACATGGAGCTATCAATCCGATGGCTGGCATCACACAAAACGACATCCGCCTCAAAGAACTATTCGAGCGCTTAAAAGACGATGTGGACGAGGTTATTATCGCTACAAACTCAAGCGTGGAAGGTGAGGCCACAGCTATGTATATAAGCAAGGTGGTTAAACCTCTTGGAATTAAGGTCACAAGAATTGCCAGTGGTGTTCCGGTAGGTGGAGATTTAGAGTGTATTGACAATGTAACATTACTTCGTGCTTTGCAAGGACGTGTAACTATATAATCTTAAGAGGAATTGAAAATGGGAAAAGTAGAACAAGACGGAAAAATTGAACAATTTAAAGCTGCTATGAACAACAGAGATTATGACACTGCAGTACAGATTGCAGACACTCTTGATATAAAACATATCAGAGACAACAACATGCTCAGTCTGATTGCGGATGCATATGAACTGTCAAACGACTATGAATTAGCAAAGCAAGTTCTTCTTTACGCGTATGAGAATACAAAAGCAGGAAGACACTTAGCTTACAGACTATGTCTTGTTTCGATTAAGAATGGGGAGATTGACGAAGCTGAAGAGTTTTACGAGGACTTTGTCGAGATGGCGCCAAAGGATACAGGTCGCTACGTACTAAAATACAAAATGGCAGAAGCCCTAAACAAACCAAAAGATGAGTTAATCAAAATTTTGGAAGACTATGTAAATATTGATATGGAAGAAAAGTGGGCTTACGAGCTCGCAAAACTATATAAAGAAACTGGAGATACAACAAAGTGTGTTGAACTATGTGATGAGATGGGCCTTTGGTTTTCCGAGGGACGCTACATCAAAAAGGCAATGGAACTCAAGAAGTCTATTCAGCCTCTAAACATTACTCAGCAGCAGTTGTTGGATAGGGAAGATCCAGTGGAGGAGGAAGAAGTGGTTGAAAAGCCAAAGAGTGAACCTCATGTTTCAAAGAGTCCAATAGAATC
>CAMVRH010000054.1 GCA_947169835.1 uncultured Lachnospira sp.
ATTTGATCTTAGCATTAACTCTCACACCACTTGCTTTTGTAATATTAGAATCTGAAATCAAAGCAGTTAGCGCTGGTTCAGGATCTCGCACATCTATCCCTAAGTTTTGAATTGAAGCCAAAACATTTTTAGGTGAATCAATATTGGTATATGACAAACCGCCTGAAGCCACAATCAACTTTTCGCACTCATACACATATCCGCAATCGACAAAGTATGTGTCATCTCTAAACTCAATGTTTTTCACTTCATTGTTTGTTTTAATCTTCACACCTAAAGATTCGGCATGATTTCTAAGAGCATTTACTACTGTAGTTGCTTGCATACTGGCAGGATAAATGTAACCATCTTCATCTTTTGTAATCACACCAATTCTTCTAAAGAAATTTGTAAACTCATTAAAAGAAAAACTATCCAGGACATTCGAGACAAAATCAAAATTGTCAGATGAATCATCATAATAGTCACTTGCTTTAATATTTGTATGCGCCATATTACAATGACCGTTTCCTGTCATTAATAGTTTTCTTCCAACCTTATTTTCTTTTTCAAGCAAAGTCACATCATCACCTTTTTCCTTGGCGATGATTGATGCTACTAACCCTGAAGCACCTGCTCCAATAACAATTACATTCATAATATGCTCCTAATTGTTTATCCTTAAATAGCAAAAAATACATGCTAGATTTAGCACATATTTTTTGACTTTATATTAACTTAACTTTCTTTAAGATTTTTACTAACGTTGTTCCTTTTGGCAAGTCTAAAATCTCTTCTTCAGAAATCGCTTTAACCTTAATGAGTAATACGCCGTAAACCATAACGGCAATTACAATTGCGATAATAGTTGAAACAATATTGTTATTTGTAAACAATATCAGTAATGTGAATGTTCCAAATGCGGCAACACCCATAAACAATGCAGCAATAAATGGTTTGATAAATATGGCGACAAAGTCATGTTTGTAGTCCATATATTTTTTGATTGAAAATGCATTTAAAATACAAACTACCAAAGCAAATAATATATCACCAATTACTACACCAAATATGCTAAGTCTAAACACAATCATCAAAATTGGTAATACTACCAGATGTATTCCAAGAGAAATAGCTGAGTTTTTAATTGGAATACTTAAATGATCAATACCCTGCAAAATCGCATTACTGATAGTCGATAATGAAAATGCTACTACTGTAAATACGCTGAATAGCATCATTATGAAAATTTCTACTTCGTCAGTATTCTCAACTCCAAATAGCAATTGATTAATTGGAAGTCCTAAAACTGAAAGCCCAACACCACAAGGAAACGCTACTATCATTGAGAATTTAAATGCTTGATTTACTTTGTTAGTTAATTCTTCTTTGTTCTTCGCCACATAAGATCTTACTAGTGACGGAACCATAGCGGTTGATAGAGCTGCGGCTATAGCAATAGGCATCGTGGTAAGCAACCTATACTTTCCACTATATATTCCCCAATGCCCTGCTCTTTCCGATGTTGTCATATCAAACATCTTGTGCATTATATTTTGGAATATAGGGTTGTCTAACAAATTACTAATGTTATAAATTGTTGTGCTAAGAAGTACTGGTAATATGGTAAATGTTAGTATCTTTGTAATTCGCGGATACTTATCTAATGTATGGTTAGTATCCGATTGCATTTGAACTTTAAATTGTTTATTCTTTCGCCAAAGGATTATCGCGATAACAATCAATGCGGCGATGGCGCCAAACAATGTTCCCATCGTTCCACCTTCTGCTCCATACGAAGCCTTTGACGTGGCTATACCTTGTATATATTTTGCGTAAGCTACTTTATCTGTTTTAGGTGGTGCCAAATGAACTGCTTTATATGTAGTAATACCAACAACTGATAATTCTATAGCTGCAAACACACTAACAAACGCATTAACTATCTGTTCAAAAATTTGAGATATGGCTGTTGGAACCATGTTTCCCATTCCTTGAAAATATCCTCTAAACACACCTAGCACGCAAACAACTGTAAGTGTTGGAGCCAACACTTTAAGCGCTAAGGCTGATGGCGCACTCTTATAGATTGATGTGGCTAACCAGTCCGCACCAAAAAATGCGAATAACCCAACAACAACGCCAAGTATTAGAGCAAAGATTAATGAACCTTTAAATACTCTATTGGCGTTTTTGTATTCTCTCTTTTCAAGTTTTTCCGAAACAATCTTGGATACAGCTAGTGGCATACTTTGTGATGATAACAACAACAAAACATTGTAAATATCAAATGCAGTTGAGTAATAACCAATACCCTCATCGCCAAGAATTCTTGTTAGAGGAATTCGATATACTAATCCTATCACTCTAACAAGAATACCTGCGATTGCTAATATGCTACCTTGTATCACAAAACTGTTTTTGTTAAAACGTTTGCTTTGTGACATTTATAAACCTCTTAGCTTATAGTTTCTTTGTAGTTTCTGGTTGTTTTTTCTTTTCGCCTTTAAACTTAGTTTTACCTTTGTCTTCCTTCTGAACGATTTGGATAAATGTCTTACCATTGTTTAAAGTTATCTCATTACCATTTTCATCATAGTACTGAGTCATACCAGTTTTTTGTTTGTCTTTGTGCCATTTAATCTTAATAGCCTTACCTCTAGTAATGAACCATCCTTTGCCATCACCCTTCTGAGTCATCTTCAAACTCTTTCCGTCTGGATAAAGAACAGTTTTAACATACTGGATAATAATATTTGTACATGAAAGTTGCTTATTATGGTTAGCGGCATCTATATGCTTTGAACCATATTGGTATCTATAATACTTTTTCTTATCAGCATTATATTTGTAAGTAGCATTGTTGTAATTATATCCAACAACCACTTTCTTAGATGCATCTTTTGCATTAGGATCTGTTATCTCATAAGGCTTATCTATATCCGCAAAGTTGAAATGTCCACCATATGAATCTTTATGATTCTTTCTGTATTTTAATTTCTTTCTCTGCTTCTTCAAGCCTTTGCCGAAGGCGTAACAGTTGTGTGGAGCTGGTTTGTCACTTGTTCTGTAAAATGCTCCTTCACCGTTCCATGAACAAATGTTATCAATCTGTTTTGTGTGCAAATATTTTTTTGCATATTTAGACTGTCCATAGTGAACATAGATTGAATCCCACTCTTTTGACATATATGCAAAGTAGATTCTACAACTTCTAACAGAACCAATTCGCTTTAGTTTGTCTGGCTTTTGGAAGATAGCCATTAAACGAGTGATACTTCCCTCAACTGGTGATTCATAAATAACATCCGCTTTGCTAATTCCGTACTGTGGTATAGCATCTTGAATATTATTAATCATAACAGCATAAGGGCGAAGTTTTGCATCGTCTTCCTTAATATACTCTCCTGTCAAATAACTTCTAGCCATTCCAGCATATGGATCTGCTGTAGTGGTTTCAACTGCTTCTTTGACAGGTTCCTTTTTGTTTTGGTTCAGGTAAAAGAAAATAGCTGTGCCAGCACCTGCCGCCAATACTACTGATAGTATTGCAGTAATTATTTTGACTTTCATGTCTCTAATCCCTCCTATAATTTAAATTGTTTAAAATGGATTCCTGGTCCGATTCCATAGATTTTCTATCGTTATCATTTATGTGATCATATCCAAAGAGATGTAACATGCTGTGAGCAACCAAAAATGCAAACTCTCTAGTCTCTGAATGATTATACTCTTTGGCTTGTTCAATTACTTTGTCGTAGGATATAACAATGTCACCTAACACCAACTCCCCTGATTCTGGATTAAAATTAAAATCATCATTTTCTAATGCCGGGAACGACAAAACATCCGTTGGAGAATCAATATCTCTAGTCTCTTTGTTAAGAGTATGCACCTCATTATTGTCGGTTATTAAAAGATTAACCTCACAATCATAAGGGCAATCGACAAAGTCCTCTGCCTCTTCAATCACTTTAGTGGCAATATCTTTGTAATCGATCTCTATTGGTTTTTTATAGTTGTTATCAATATAAATCATAATTATTAAAACTAGATTAGTTTATTTTTTCTTTTTCTTTTTTTCAGCCATTTTTTTGTCATATGGTTCATAGGCCATAACAATCTTTTGAACAAGTGGGTGTCTAATTACGTCGCTATTATCTAGACACATAACACCAATATCATCCACATCTTTCAAAACTCTTAAGGCTACATCTAAGCCAGAAATAGCATCTTTAGGCAAATCCTTCTGTGTTCTATCACCAGTAACTATTACTTTAGAACCAAAGCCTATTCTAGTTAAAAACATTTTAATCTGTGCTGGTGTAGTATTCTGGGCCTCATCCAAAATTATAAAAGCATTATCTAAAGTTCTACCTCTCATGTACGCAAGAGGTGCCACTTCAATTATCCCTTTTTCAAAGTTTGTCATAAAACTATCTGCACCCATTATTTGATATAAAGCGTCATACAAAGGACGTAGATACGGATCAACCTTCTCCTGTAAATCGCCTGGTAGAAAACCTAAATTTTCACCAGCTTCTATTGCTGGACGAGTTAAGATAATCTTGCTAACTTCATTGTTTTTAAGAGCTGCAATAGCCATCGCCATTGCTAGATATGTCTTACCAGTACCTGCAGGGCCGATACCAAAAACAATCATATTATCTCTAATCATGTCAACATACTTTTGTTGACCAATAGTTTTCGGTTTAACAGGTTTTCCCATTGAAGTCCTGCAAATGATACTATCATCTAAATCAACTAACGTAGTATCAGTTTCTTCAAAACATAAAGACAAAGCGTAGTCGACATTTTGTTCTGTAATATCATTACCACGCTTTGATAGTTCAATTAGTTGGTTAAATACGCTTTTGGCACGTTTAGTAGCATCTTCACTACCGATAATCTTTACATTGTCATCTCTTACGATTATTGATACATGCAAAGTTTTTTCGATCTTCTTAATATAAGAATCGTATTGGCCAAAAACGTTTCTAGCATGATTGGAAGGTATATCCATAATACTTTCAATGTTGCTCATAAAAACCCACCTTTATTTTTCTACTAGTATTTTACCATAAAATACAACATTTTGTAGTTTTTTATGGTTAAAAACACTATAAATTGTGCAAAAAGGGTGTTTTTAGGCATTAAAAAAGCAGAAATAATAAATATTTCTGCTTTTTTTATTAGAATTTGCGCTTTCTAGCTGCTTCTGATTTCTTTTTACGTTTAACACTTGGTTTCTCATAGTGCTCACGCTTACGAATCTCCTGCTGGATACCAGCCTTAGCTACGTTTCTCTTAAAACGTCTTAAAGCGCTATCAATTGATTCTCCATCTTTAACTATAACTGTTGACATTTCTTCTACCCTCCCTTCAATTTTAGATTCCTAAAACTGTAGGTAATTGTGTAAAAACACAAGAGTTATTATATCATAATTCTTTTACCCGTCAAGAAGAAATTCGATGGAATTATTATCTATTTTTTGTACACTTTTTTCTTAATAACTTTCTTCTTATAAACGTTATTATCGTTGCTTACACTAATAGATCTTACGTTCATAGTATCATCGTAATATGCAATCATTTTGCTTCTTATCATTGCTCCATAATAGTTAGTATGGCCAAAATCAAAGTATACAACCGGGATTCTTTGAGCACCAGCTCTGATTCTATATAGACCTCTGTAACAATGATACACTTTTAGTTTTGATGGATTATTTACTGAATCTTTAATTTCTTTATAAGTTTTTCTTGCGAGTTTTTTGTAATCAGTTATAACTGTTCTAAGTCTATATTTAACTTTGCCTTTCTTTGCGGTTATTGTAACTCTTCCACCTTTTTTAGCTTTAACTTTTCCAGACTTTTTCTTTATACTAAGTTTCTTTTTCTTTGAACTAGACCATTTTGGTTTCTTTACGCCAACAGGCTTAGGTGCTTTTTTCTTATATCCCTTTGCTATATACCAGTATCCTCTTGTTACATGGAAAGTATACTTAGCTGTGTTTCCACCTGCCATAACAAGACTAATTACTGTCTTACCATATCTCTTTGGATATACAGTTACTGTTCCAGAATTGTTACTATATACAGACATGGATGCGCTTGCCATTTTAGGTTTACTATTCTTTAGTTTAAGATATTTATCTGCATAGTCATATGTTCCAGTATATGTAAATGGAATTGAAACGCTGTAAACATCTTTAAACTTTCCTGATGATTTTGGGAATTTTACTTTACTAGGTCCAATATTCGTCACCTTCAAAGTATACTCACCTGTTCCATTAACCAAAAGATAGTAGCCACTACCCTTAGGTAAGTAGATTACAGAGTCACTAGGTGCATAAGTATAACCATAATAAGCTTTGTCTTTTGTAGCAACTCCCCATCTTGCACTTCCGCTTTTAGATGTAACCTGAACTCTCAAGTTTGTATTACTACCAAGATTAAATTTATAACCGTGATAATTTTCACTTTGAGCGCTATCTACAAATTTTGCAGTGTACTGTTTTCCAAATGCTAAATTAAACTCTTTAGATTCGGCTTTAACAGACTTAGCATTAAATGCAATAAAACCAG
>CAMVRH010000055.1 GCA_947169835.1 uncultured Lachnospira sp.
AACATTTTCTTTTATCTTCTTAGGCTTAGCTTTGATAGGCTTTTCAATTAAGTAGCCGTCTTTGCCGAAGTAAACTCCAGCCTTCTCTGCTCGTCCCATCATTTTATCTACCATAGTAGTTGTGTAGATGCACTGGTCTCTAAATACCACGTGGTCGTTTAGGAAATTATCTAGGCCAGACTGGAATTTAGCTTTTGTAATAGTTTTTACATTTGTCTTTGGGAAAGGTGCTAGTTCTCGTTTTTCAAATACAGAGTACTTCTTTCCGCCATTAAGCACAGTAAATAGACCTACGCCACATAGGATAATCATAAATAATGCAATTGTAATAATCTTACATTTTCTCTCCATTTACTGCTCCTAGAATCTGAAGTACAAGAATGGGTTATAAGTATCTGATACTATGAACGCAATTGAAAGCGCTAGTATCACTACTACAAACAACATCTGTACAATACTTTTTACTGCTACATTTTTTGCGAGCACTTTGTTTGCTACTCTCTTTGGAATGGATGTGGAACCAATAATTCCAACTACCAAAAGTGCGCCAAAACTAATTAGTAGATATGCTGTGTGATGATCCACTAATCCTTTTTGTGCATTAAAGAATAATGCTTTTATGAAATCGCCTCTGTGCTTTAAGTCGCTTAGTACAAAGATAGCCCAGCCAGAAACGAATGCTGCTATTGTGTAAATTCTTCCTATTATAGATGGAAGTTTGTCTAGGAATTTGCGCAAGAATAATTTTTCAATGATAAGTAATACTGCGTAGTAAACTCCCCAGAGAACAAAGTTCCATGAAGCGCCGTGCCAGAATCCTGTTAACAACCAAACGATGAAGATGTTAAAGATTTGTCTTGGGACACCTTTTCTATTTCCACCGAGTGGGATGTATACGTATTCTTTGAACCACGTGCTAAGTGAGATGTGCCATCTGCGCCAAAACTCTGTAATAGATTTTGATTCGTATGGGTAGTCAAAGTTCTCTAGGAAATGGAAACCTAGCATACGACCCATACCGATGGCCATATCTGAATAACCTGAAAAGTCAAAATATATTTGAAGCGTAAACGCCAAAATCGCTAACCAACTGAGTGATGTGGATAGCTGTTCTTTTGGCATCGCTGATATTTCTTTAAAGATGATCGCTACATTGTTTGCAATCAAAACTTTTTTACCAAGACCGATAGTAAATCTGATAATGCCTTGATAGAAATCATCTACTGTGCACTTTCTATCCCTTAGTTCTTTTTCAACTGTTTTGTAGCGGACGATTGGTCCGGCAATAAGCTGTGGGAACATTGTGATGTATGTTGCAAAGTTGATGATGTTTTTGTTTCCCTGTACTTTCTTGCGGTAAACATCAATCACATATGACATCGCCTGGAATGTGTAGAAACTTATTCCGATTGGAAGTGCGATGTGAAGTAGTTGAACGTGTTTGCCGAAGATAAAGTTGTAAGTGCCGATTGTAAAGTCAGCATATTTGAACACAAATAAAAGTCCGACATTGATGATAACAGAAATAGCGAGTAAGGCTTTGCGCTTACCCGTTTTCGATTCATCTGTCCGACTAATTAGAAGGCCTGATACATAGTTTAGTAGTATGGAGAAAAGCATCAGCAAAATGTATACTGGCTCTCCCCAACTGTAAAAGATCAGGCTGACTATTAGTAGCCATAGATTTCGTAATTTAGTTGGAGCAATATAATATACCAACAATGTGATTGGCAAAAATATCACTAGAAATATTAAACTACTAAATACCATTTGTTGTTCCTTAAAAGTTTGATTTATCTATTGTAATTGATTTTTATCTTTTTGTTAATGACTTTGAATGCTTTTTCAAATCTTTTACTACTTTGATGGTTCCACCTGAACTCCAGTGTCCACCGTCGCCGCCGTTGGCGTTAAGATACCCTGCGCCATCTGAAATAAGTTTGCGATATCTTGAGTAGTAAAATACATTCTTTGTCTTGCTCGCATATTTTTTATATGCCTTGTTGTACTTATTAATCTTTGGATTACTTGCGAATCCTGAACTGTGACTTCTTCCCACTGGAGGAAGCGCCATTAGAACCATCTCAACATGAGGGTTGATCTTCTTTAGAAGTTTGAACGCCTTCTTGTAATTCTTAATCGTATTGCTTGGGTTTCCACCCTTCGCCTCGTTCATTCCAATCAAGAAATAAACGCGGTCTGGGTTATAGTAAGCGATTCTCTCGATTGCTGTTATAGAATTACCCTTATAGTTGATATAGTTGTCATTTAACATTCCACTTGTGCTTATTCCTATCTTGTAAACAAAGTGAGAATTCTTAGGTCTATATTTGTTGGCAAAAAGTTTCATGCCCTCGACAAAGCACTCGCCGCAAATCACTACCTTTGGATTCTTTGGAAGAACATAAACACTCTTGGCCTTTGACTCTTTGCTAGTGTAAGTCTTTCCACCTGACTTAGCTTCTGCCACTATCTTATATTGGTATGTGGTTCTCTTCTTTGCCTTTTTGTCCGTGAAGGCGCTCTTAGCAGTTTTCTTGATTAGAGCAAAGCCTTCGCCCTTCTTTGCACGAAGAACTCTATAACTCTGCGCCTTGTCCACGCTGTTCCAATCAAGCTTAATATGTTTTTCATAATGTTTTTTTATTTTTAACTTTGGAGTGCCAAGTGTAATTTTCTTTGCTGGTTGTTTTTTGTGTGTGGTGGTTTCTGGCACCTTCGTGGTAGTCTGCTCTTCAGCCTTAGAAGTGTGGGCTCCGGCAAAGCACACGAATGCAAACGCAAACACGATTGTTATAACACTAATTCCAATAACCTTTTTCATCTTTCACTCCTTCTTAAAAATAAAAATGAGGGAGTATGTTTCCCTCATTTTTAATAATAGTTTTAAGCTGCTTTTTTAACTGCTGCTTTTGCTTTCTTGTTTCCTGAGGCATCTAGCATAAGTAAGTAAACATACTTTCCTTTTGAACCTATGCTAGCCTTGTTTAATACTTTCTTACCATATGAAGAGAAGTATCCTCTCTTAGCAGCACCTTTTCTAGTATTTATATAGCTCTTAAATTTGTTTTTAATTCCTTTAACCTGGCTCTTCTTTTTAGCCTGAACAATCACAACTACTCTCTCTGTCTTTTTAGACTTGCCTTCAAACGACTGTCCCACTTTGTATGATTTCAATCCCTTTACTGAAAGAACTCCAAGAATCTTTGAGTATCTACCGAACATGTCTTTCTTTTGGATGTTCTTTACCTTAGGGCAATACTTTTTATATATTTTTTTAACTGCATTATAAGCAGTGCTAGTGGAAGCCTGTGCTTTAGTAGCACCAAATGCTCCAAATACTAATGTTATTACTAATATTAATGTTAATAGTTTTTTCATTTTTCTACCTTCCCTCTAAAAAATCTACCTTACATATTATATATAACAATGCCTTATTATTCAATCCGAAAACTACTTAAAACTCACAGTTTTATTACTATTCGACTTCTATTATTGTTCCGCCGCCTAGCACAACATCTCCATCATACAGCACTACTGACTGTCCCTTAGTCATCGCTCTTTGTGGCTCGTCAAATTCTACTTTCACATCGCCATTTTCTAATACTGTTACGGTGGCCTTCGCCAAAGGCTTGTGATATCTAGTTCTAGCATCAACCTTAATAGGCTCTGTTGGAGCCTCTCCACTAATCCAGTTAAAGTCGTTTGCTACTAGGTTATCCTTGTAGAGGTCTTTCTCGCGGCCTACCACTATCTCGTTAGTCTCAGGCTTAATGTCTAGCACGTAATGTCTGCCCTCTCTTGTAACATCGAAGCCCTTTCTCTGGCCAACTGTAAATCTATAGTAGCCTTGGTGAGTTCCAATCTGCTTTCCGTTGATATCTAAAATCTTTCCGTAGCCAATCTTCTCGCCAGTGAAATCTTCTATAAATCTCTTGTGATTTCCATCTGGGATAAAGCAGATGTCCTGACTCTCTTTTTTATCAGCATTGATAAGCCCTGTCTCTGCCGCCTTTTCTCTTATTTGATCTTTTGTGTATTCGCCCAAAGGAAACATTGCCTTTGATAGCAAGTCCTGGTTTAGGTGATAGAGAACGTAGCTTTGATCTTTGCTGTCATCCACACCTTTAAGCAGTTCGTACTTTCCAGTCTCTTCGTTGTATCTTGTTCTAACATAATGGCCTGTAACTATTTTCTCACAGCCCAACTCCTCTGCTCTTCTTTGCAACTCATCAAATTTCAAGTATCTATTACAGTTGATACAAGGATTTGGAGTTCTGCCATGAATATAACAGTCTACAAATTTATCTATTACTTTGTCTTTGAACTGGGCTTTGAAATTGAATACATAGTATGGGAAGTCCATCTTGTTAGCAACACTTCTGGCATCTTCCACATCACTAAGAGAGCAACAAGTGCCCTCCACATCTATATCAGCATCCGCCTCATCGTGAAGTTTCATTGTTACTCCAATAGGTTCGTATCCTTTTTCTTTCATTAGCACTGCAGCTACGCTACTATCGACGCCGCCGCTCATTGCTATTAATGCCTTAGCCATATCTTATCCTAACTCTATCATTCTATCGATGCATCTCTTTGCACCAACTCTAGTCTCCTCATCTAGTTCTATCTGCTCACCTTCGCCCTTGCAACACTCAAGCACATTTTCCAATGTAGTATATCTCATATTTGGACAAACGAATGTGTCAGTTACTGTATAAAACTTTTTCTCTGGGCACTCGTTTGATAGGTGAACTGCTATATTGTTTTCTGTTCCTATAATGAATTCGTCGTGGTCTGATTCTTTGGCGAAGTTCATAATGCCTGTAGTTGAACCAACGTAGTCTGCTAACTCCACTACTGCTGGCTTACACTCTGGATGCACTAAGAACAATGCGTTTGGATGTGCCTCTTTAGCTTTTTGCACATCTTCAGGCTCTATCCTAGCGTGTGTAGGACATCCACCATTTAGCAGTTTGAATTCTTTATCTGGAATCTGCTTTGAGATGTAATCTCCCAAGTTGCAGTCTGGTATAAACAAAATTTTATCTGTATCTAACTTAGACACAATCTTCTGCGCCGAAGACGATGTCACGCACACATCGCACACAGTCTTAAGATCTGATGTAGTGTTAATGTAAGCAACTACCATATAATCTGGAAACTGCTTCTTAACTTCCGTGATAAGTGCTTTGTCCATCATCTCTGCCATAGGACATCCTGCATTCTTGTTTGAAAGATACACAGTCTTGTCAGGTGATAGAATCTTTACAGTCTCTGCCATAAATCTAACACCACACATAATGACATTTTTGTTTTGCACCTTCTCTGCTTCCACTGCTAACGCAAAACTGTCTCCCACAAAATCCGCAACCTCTAGGATTTCAGGATTCTGGTAGCAGTGCGCTAGAATACAAATATCATTTTCTTCTTTTAACTTTAAAATTTCTTCTTTAATACTCATTGTTTTACCTTTACTTTTTTTAATTTCTTCTTGAGTTTATTTTTTACTGTGCTCTTTGGAAGTTTCTTAACTAACTTCTTTGCTCTATTTACTTCATTTGAAGTTCTAAACTTTTTCGCATATTTAACCGCTACTTTTGCTCTCTTCTCAGTTTTGATTTGCTTCTTAACATACTTCAAAACTTTTTTTGTCCAAACTCTATAGCCTGCCATTGTCATATGAACGTAACTATCGCTTGTGTACTTTTTCCTTAGTCCTCCGGACGAATCCTTTAACGCGGTCGTAATATCTATATAATACAAGTCTTTTTTCTTTTTGCAATAATTTTTAAGCAGTTTGTTTAGCTTATTTACATTTCTGTTGTTTAATTTTTTCTTCTGCCCAGATTTATATACTGGGGTCATACTCTCAATGTATACAACAATACCTTTGCTCTCTTTCTTTATTCCAGCAATGTACTTCTTGTATCTTTTGAAAACTTTCTTTGGTCCCTCAAAAAGATCATTAGTTCCCATATTGATGAAAACTCTCTTCGCCTTCGTTCTCTTAACAACCTTTTTGGCTGGTCCACTATAACCTTTATATGAGAGGCTGTACTTTCCTCCTTTGTCATTCGTGAATGCATAGCAACCTTTAACCAACATCTTTGGATGTCCAATCATCTTCTTTCCTTCGCTGTTCATAAACATCCTCTGTCCAAGACCAATCGAATTTCCAATGAAAGCAGATTTTTTGAAGAACTTTTTTATCTCTTTTTTCGACACTTTCACTTTAATCTTCTTGAGTGGCTTTTTCTTGGCCACTGTCTTTAGCACAGTGGTTGGTTGTGTAGTCTCATCCGCGCTCACCGCGAGCGCTCCAAAGGAAACTGCTGCTGTTATGATTATTATTGTTAGTATAATT
>CAMVRH010000056.1 GCA_947169835.1 uncultured Lachnospira sp.
TTTAAGTTCATCAGCTGACAAAGCATCTTCATCTTCTTCTGCCATCTCAATCATTACTGAAACATCATCATACTGTTCTTGCAAATCCTTAATCTCCGCCAAAGACTTCTTCAAAGCATTTGCTTCCTTTACTGTCTTTTGCGCAGACTCAGAATCATCCCAAAAGTTTGGCTTTTCCATAGTTGCTTCTAACTCAGCAATCTTGCTTTCAGTCTCTTCTATATGAAAAGACTTCGCCAGTTCTTCTAGACGATCTGTATAACTATTCAATTCTTGTTTGTACTGTTCTAGTTCTATCATTTGATTTCCTTTAAAATACCTGGGGACAAAATCATCCCCAGGTTAAATTTCATTTTATGCGCCAGGTCTTCCGTGACAGTGTTTGTATTTCTTACCACTTCCGCATGGACATGGATCGTTTGGATATACCTTTTCTGTCTCTCTTACCTTTGGCTTGTGAATCTCTTGGTCATCACCTTTGTTTGTACCAGTAACCTCAGCCACCTCTTCACGCTCAACACTCTGCTCAACCTGAATGTGGAATAGAGTTCTGATTGTGTCTTCTTTGATGGCGTCAACCATGTAAGCAAAGATTTCGAATGCCTGAATCTTGTACTCAATAGCTGGATCCTTCTGACCATAAGCAGCAAGTCCAATACCCTGCTTCAACTGCTCTAAATCATCCAAGTGATCCATCCACTTCTGGTCGATAACACGCATTAGAACCATACGCTCTAACTCACGCACATGTTCTTCGCCTGGGAACTCAGACTCTTTAAGCTCGTAAGCCTTGTGAGCACCCTCTTTTATAATCTGTTTAAACTCAGCCTGTGATAGCTGATTCAATTCATCTTCGCTAATCTCTAACTGCAAAGGAATAATATCAAATAGCGCCTGACGCAAACCTTCTGTATCCCAGTCCTTTGGATTATCACCATGGCAGAACTGATCAACCTTCGCATCAATAACTTCATTCATCATCTTGATGATAGAGTCACGCATATCTTCGCCGTCTAGCACACGAGCTCTCTCGGCATAAATAATCTCTCTTTGGTCGTTGTTAACCTTATCGTAATCCATAAGGTTCTTTCTGATACCAAAGTTGTTACCCTCAATCTTCTTCTGCGCACGCTCAATCGTGTTCGACAAAGACTTGTGATGTATCTCTTCGTTCTCAGGAACGCGAAGTGCATTGAACACTGAAATCAAACGCTCTGAACCAAAGAGTCTCATAATATCATCCTCTAGTGAGATGAAGAACTTAGATTCACCGACGTCACCTTGACGACCTGAACGACCACGTAACTGGTTATCGATACGACGTGATTCGTGTCTCTCTGTTCCGACAATCTTTAGACCGCCAGCTTCTCTTGCTTCATCGTCCAACTTAATATCAGTACCACGACCAGCCATGTTAGTAGCGATAGTTACTGCACCATGCTTACCAGCATCTGCTACTATCTCAGCTTCCATCTCGTGGAACTTCGCATTCAACACGTTGTGAGGAATGCCTTGTTTCTTAAGAAGTTTACTAATCTCTTCAGATGAATCGATGTTGATAGTACCAACCAAAACTGGCTGTCCCTTCTTGTGCGCTTTGACGATCTCTTCTATTACAGCGTGTAGCTTTTCTCTTCTTGTTTTAAATACAGCATCGTCATAATCTTTTCTTCTGATTGGCTCGTTAGTTGGGATTTCAACAACGTCCATGCTGTAGATATCTCTAAACTCTTTTTCCTCTGTAACAGCGGTACCTGTCATACCCGCTTTCTTCTCATATTTATTAAAGAAGTTCTGGAATGTGATAGTAGCCAAAGTCTTACTTTCTCTTTGAACCTTAACATGCTCTTTTGCTTCGATAGCCTGATGCAAACCATCTGAATATCTTCTACCTGGCATGATACGTCCAGTAAACTCATCTACTATCAATACTTCGTTATCTCTAACTACATAGTCCTGATCTCTGTGCATCAAGTTGTGTGCACGAAGAGCAAGAATCATGTTGTGCTGCAACTCTAAGTTTTCAGCATCAGCATAGTTGTCTACGTGGAAGAACTGCTCAACCTTTTTAATACCTTGTGCAGTTAGTGTAACAATCTTGTCCTTCTCGTTTACAAGGAAGTCTCCGTCTTCTTCTAAGTCAACACCCATCAAAGCATCCATCTTCGAAAGATCAGTCTTAGCCTCACCTCTCTCCATACGGCGTGCTAGGATATCGCACATCTCGTAAAGCTTTGTAGACTTTCCACTTGAACCAGAAATGATAAGAGGTGTTCTAGCCTCGTCGATAAGAACCGAGTCCACCTCGTCCACGATTGCGTAGTGCAAACCTCTTTGAACAAGTTGCTCTTTATAAACAACCATGTTGTCTCTCAAATAATCGAAACCAAGTTCGTTGTTTGTAATGTATGTAATGTCTGAGTTGTATGCTTCTCTCTTCTCTTCAGGTTCCATATCAGCAAGCACGCAACCAACTGTAAGACCAAGTGCTCTGTGAACTTGACCCATCCACTCAGCATCACGGTTTGCCAAGTATTCGTTTACTGTTACGATATGTACACCCTTACCTTCTAGGGCATTCAAATATGCTGGAAGCAAACAAGTCTGTGTTTTACCTTCACCAGTCTTCATCTCTGCGATACGACCTTCGTGAAGAATAATACCACCTTGCAACTGACAAGGATAATGCTCTGTACCAAGGATACGTCTTGTTGCCTCTCTTACCAAAGCAAACGCCTCCGGCAAAAGATCATCCAAAGTCTCGCCATTTGCAAAGCGCTCTTTGAACTCCTCAGTCTTCGCTTTCATCTCTTCATCAGAAAGTTTCATCATGTCATCTCTTAGGGAAAGAATCTTGTCAACTTTATGCTTATGTCTCTTTAATTCTCTCTCACTATGAGTTCCTATTACTTTTGTTATTAATCCCATTGTTTGTACCTCGTTTTCTTTAGGGCATTGAAAAACTAGCCCTTTTACACATCTTGAAATATTTTAGCATCTAGGCTAGTTTTAATCAATAAACATACTATTATATAATTGTTAAATAAATATGAACAAAAAAGGAGGCTTGCGCCTCCTTTTTTATCTAATCGAGCTCCGGTTCAATAAGTCCATATGTGTCGCCTTTTCTCTTATAAACTACATTTACCTCATCAGTATCTGCGTTTAGGAAAACGAAAAAGCTATGTCCTAGCATATCCATCTGCTCACATGCCTCTTCAGCGTCCATAGGCTTAATGCCGAATCTCTTAGTTCTAACAATTTGAACACCCTCGTCATCGTATGTGTACTCTTCCACATAATCGTCAGCGAAGATTTCTTTTGCAGTACGTTTACTATCAATCAATTTTTCTTTGTATCTAATCAATTGTCTGATGATAGTATCCTGTGCCATGTCAATAGCAGCAAATAAATCCATATCCTCTTCTTCCGCTCTAATGATATGTCCTCTTACTGGTATTGTCACCTCCACTTTCTTCATGTTCTTACGTTCACTAAGGGTTACATCTACTTTGGTGTCATCATCCAGGTATTTACCTACCTTTGCAAACTTGTCATTAATTTGGTTCTTAATGCCTTCTTTAACTTCCAAGTTCTTTCCAAAAATAATAATATTCATGATGTCACTCCCTTCTATTTCTTGGTACTTTTATCATATCATAAATCGAGTAATTCTAAAATAAAAAAAGAGCTCGAACTTTTAAAGTTCGAGCTCAATATTATCTCGTTATTTTTATAGTACACGTCTAGCTGCACATGGTGATCCCATTCCACTGATTGTGATACCTGTTCTCTCGTTTGATGCGTGGATAATCTGTCCGCCACCCATATAGATAGCAACGTGACTGATTCTTCCGCCACCGTATCTGTAGAATAACAAGTCACCAGCTTTTAGGTTACTCATTGATACTGCACGACCATTATTTACCTGAGTATATGATGATCTGTTTAGTGAAATACCAAAGTGAGCGTATACTGACATTGTAAATCCTGAACAGTCTGTACCATGTGTCAAACTTGATCCACCAAATACGTAAGGGTTACCTAGGAAGTTCTTAGCGTATGAAACGATTGATCCGCCTCTTCCGCCACCTGATGAACCGCCACCAGAGTAACTACGACGTTTTGGTTTGCTATATCCGTAACTGCTTGAGTTACTTCTACGGCGTGAACTATTTCCATTTGAATAGTTGTTTCCACCACCGTTGTTGCTGTTTCCATTGCTGACGTTTCCGCCACCATTGTTTCCACCGCCTGCGTTTCCGCCACCGTTGTTGTTTTCAGCGGCTTCTGCAGCTGCAGCCTCTGCTGCTGCTCTAGCTTCTGCAGCTTCTCTAGCTCTCTCTGCTGCAATCTCTGCTTTTTCTTCAGCGATAGTCTTAGCCTGGTCAAAGTCTACGGATACTTTGACGAAGTCAGATGAAACCCATCCGTTCTTTCCTTCGCTTACTCTAAGTTTAACCCATCTACCATCTTTGCTGTACTTCTTCATTGACTTGCAGTCACCCTTGAAGACGTTTGTTACAACAGATGAATCTGATGAACTCTTAGATCTTAAGTGAACACCGTTTTCTTTAACTGTAGCAAATACATATCCTTCATCTAAACAGAAGTTGATAGCATCATCACCTGTTTTAAAGAAGCTTGCTTTACAGTAACCTCTACAATTACCTGATTTGATCTTATACCAACCATTACTTTGTCCTAAAATGATTGCTCCACAGTTATTGTAGATTTTACCCTTAACTTTTGAATTTTCGTTTGGTTTCTTACGAACGTTAACATATCCGTCTTCTCCACCCTCTACCTTTGCGATAGCGATGTCAGAGAAAACCTTGCTCATCTTGCTGTTCATGTTAACATTCACATTTTCACCGTCTGTTGGTGAAGTCTGATATGCTGGAAGCATGCTAGAAACATCCTTGCCACCGTTATTGATATAACCGCCAACAAGCTCTGTAGCACCCGCTGCAGGGATATCTGTTTCCAACTCTTCCGCTGGTACAGGAACCATGCTAGACACAGAAAGTGTCATAGCGAACACCATACATGCTATTTTCTTTGTAATTTGGTTTTTCATAAAAAATAACCTCCAATAATTTGTAACGCATTGGAATTTGTAAATGTTACAAATGTATTACAATTATAACAATATTTTTATTATTGTCAACCACTTTTTGCTATTTTCTCAAGTTTCATCACATTTGAGAAAGTGTGTTATGTAAAGTTATCCACACTATCTTTTATTATACTCCTTTTTTATGTAAAGTAAAAGTGGCTTTTTTTTACTTTTTGTGCTATCTTTTTTCTAGATAAAACACTAATCACTATTATATATAGAAAAGTAATATAATCTTGATAGTTAGGAGATAAATATGCAAAAAGCAGTAATTATAACAGGAGTTTCGGGTGATATTGGCTCATGCTTAGCCAAAGCCTTCGACGAAGAAGGCTATATTGTAATAGGAACTTACTTCAAAGGTACTTCCGAGATAGAAAAGTTAGGCGAGGAGCTAAAGAATCCGACTTTCTTCTATAAATATGATATGACAGATCCTAGTTTTGTAGAGGACTTCGCGCATCAGTTGAAAAATCTTGATTTCTCTTACGAGGTCTTGATAAACAACGCGGGCGCAGCTTTGGTTGAGGAGTTGCGTGATCTTACTATAGATAAGTGGGACTATTTGTGGAACTTAAACGTCACTTCCACTCTCTTCCTATCAAAAGCGGTCACTCCACTCTTCCTTAAGGAAGGCAAAGGACACATCATAAACATTTCATCTGTTTGGGGAACACGTGGCGCTAGCATGGAAGTTGCTTATTCCACGACAAAGGGCGCGGTCAATGCTTTCACAAAAGCCTACGCCAAAGAAATGGCACCTTCACACATACAGGTGAATGCTATTTGTCCAGGATTCATTGATACGAAGATGAACGATCAAATTTCAGACGATATAAAAGACACTATTATAGAAGAAATCCCAGCTGATAGATTGGGCTCGCCAAAGGATGTGGCAGACGCCTGCTTAGCACTAACCAATGCTGGAGAATATATAACCGGCCAGATAATCGGAATAGATGGTGGCTGGCAAGTATAAAAAAAGAACCTCATATGAGGTTCTTTTTTATTCCCTAATTCCATAAACATTTTTCTTTGTTGTAATAAACAAGATATTCTTTCCTGGTCCGCCAAAATCAAATGTTAGCGGATGCTTTGGAACATTTATAGTCTTAATAAATTTTCTTTCCTTATAAACTTTTACTTCATCGTCGCCCACATAGATAAAGTCGTTATGCTTCTTAACTCTGTAAGTACCCTCGTTAATA
>CAMVRH010000057.1 GCA_947169835.1 uncultured Lachnospira sp.
CAGAAGGAATTCTAAATTCTAGTTCCAAAATTAAAAATGCCATTCGTGCGCTTGAGGATGAGTATGCTAAGGCAGAGTGCCCGGTTGTTTCAAACAACAGTGCTCACAGATGGACTGAAGATGTTCCTATGGTTGTTCCAGAAATCAACCCAGAACATTATGAAGTAATTAAATATCAGAAGGAAAGGCTTGGAACAAAGAGAGGTTTTGTTGCAGTAAAACCAAACTGTTCTATTCAAAGTTATACACCAGTTCTTACTGCATGGAAGAAGTTCGAGCCAAAAGAAGTAGTTGTTACTACATACCAGGCTATTTCAGGCGCAGGTAAGACATTCAATGAGTGGCCAGAGATGGTTGGAAACATTATCCCATTCATTGGCGGCGAAGAAGAAAAGTCTGAGCAAGAGCCACTTAAACTTTGGGGTAAAGTGGAAGATGGAGTTATCAAAAAGAGTGACTGCATGACAATCACTTCACAGTGTATTAGAGTTCCTGTTTTAGATGGACATACAGCTGCAGTGTTTGTAAACTTTGCTACAAATCCTTCTAAGGAAGAACTTATCCAGGCACTTAAAGACTTTAGTGGTAAGCCACAAGAGTTAGAACTACCAAGTGCTCCAAAACAGTTCATTCAATATTTGGAAGAAGATGATAGACCACAGGTATCACTTGATGTAAATTACGAAAATGGAATGGGAATTTCAGTAGGAAGACTTCGTGAGGATATTATGTTTGACTATAAGTTTGTCGGACTATCTCACAACACATTAAGAGGTGCTGCAGGCGGCGGAGTTATATCTGCTGAAATGCTAGTGGCAGAAGGATATATTACAGCAAAATAATTAAAAATTAATATAAAGAGCAAGACTGAAAAGTTTTGCTCTTTTTTTTAATGAAAACAGTAGATTTTGGCTCAAAAAACTATGGAAAACAAAGGCAATTTGTGAGATAATAAATCTGATGTGAGCAACAATTTATTGTTCTTATAAATAAAAAATATAAAGGAGTATTTCATGATTTATTCAAAAGAAGTTGAAATGATGTGCCCAGTAGCTAAGGGTGCAAAGCATGAACCAGCACCTATTCCTGAAGAAGGTAAATGGGTTCACGCTAAAGAAGTAACAGACATTTCAGGTTTTACACATGGTGTAGGTTGGTGTGCACCTCAGCAGGGCGCATGTAAGCTAACACTTAATGTAAAAGAAGGTGTTATTGAAGAAGCATTAATTGAGACTATCGGATGTTCTGGTATGACTCACTCAGCTGCTATGGCTGCAGAGATTCTTCAAGGAAAAACAATTCTAGAAGCATTAAATACAGACCTTGTATGTGATGCTATCAACACAGCTATGAGAGAGTTGTTCTTACAGATCGTTTACGGACGTACACAGAGTGCATTCTCAGATGACGGTCTAGTAGTAGGAGCAGGTCTTGAAGACTTAGGAAAAGGACTTCGTTCTCAGGTTGGTACAATGTACGCTACTAAAGAAAAAGGACCTCGTTATCTAGAGATGGCTGAAGGTTATGTAACAGGTATCGCTTTAGACGAAGATGATGAAATTATTGGTTACCAGTTTGTTAATCTAGGAAAGATGACAGACTTCATTAAAGCAGGCGATGACGCAAACACAGCATGGGATAAAGCTAAGGGTCAGTATGGCCGTGTAGACGATGCTGCTAAGATCATCGACCCAAGAAAGGAATAGGAGGTGACGATAATGGCATTGTTTGAATCATATGAGAGAAGAATAGATCAGATTAATTCTGTTTTAAATAGTTATGGTATTGCTTCTATAGAAGAAGCTGAAAAGATTACTAAGGATGCTGGACTTAACGTTTACGATCAAGTCAAAGGTATCCAGCCTATCTGTTTTGAAAATGCATGCTGGGCTTACACAGTAGGTGCAGCTATCGCTATCAAAAAAGATTGTAGAAGAGCTGCTGATGCTGCTGCAGCTATCGGCGAAGGTCTTCAGGCATTTTGTATTCCAGGTTCAGTTGCTGATCACCGTAAGGTTGGTTTAGGACATGGTAACCTTGGAAAGATGTTACTAGAAGAAGAGACTGAATGTTTCGCATTCCTAGCAGGTCACGAATCATTTGCCGCAGCTGAAGGTGCTATCGGTATCGCAGAGAAGGCAAACAAAGTTAGACAAAAACCTTTAAGAGTTATTCTTAACGGTCTAGGAAAAGACGCAGCTCAGATTATTTCTAGAATAAATGGTTTCACATATGTTGAGACTAAATATGATTACTCTACAGCTACACTTAATGTAGAATATGAGAAGGCTTACTCAGATGGTCTTCGTGCTACAGTTAAGTGCTACGGTGCTGATGATGTTCAGGAAGGTGTTGCTATTATGCATCACGAAAATGTTGGTGTATCTATTACAGGTAACTCAACAAACCCAACTAGATTCCAGCATCCAGTTGCAGGTACATATAAGAAAGAATGCGTAGAGCAAGGTAAGAAATACTTCTCTGTAGCTTCTGGTGGTGGTACAGGACGTACACTTCACCCAGATAACATGGCTGCAGGTCCTGCTTCATACGGTATGACTGATACACTTGGAAGAATGCACTCTGATGCTCAGTTTGCAGGTTCTTCATCTGTGCCAGCTCACGTTGAAATGATGGGACTTATCGGCGCTGGAAATAACCCAATGGTTGGTATGACAGTTGCTGTTGCTGTTAGCATCCAGCAGGCTGCTGACGAAGGCAAATTTTAATTAAACTTATTATAGGCAAGGGGTTATTATCCCTTGCCTTTGATTATTTACAAAAAAATAAATAGTTGGAGAGTAAAATGAGCGAGAAGAAAGAAAGCAAATTTAAAAAATGGATTACATTGCTAAAGGAGAACCCAGTCAGTCCAAAACTTAAAAAGATTGCATGGTTTTCAAACTTTTTAGCAGTAGCAGCATTTATTTTGCTAAATATTGTTTTATGGTATTTTGTTTCATATAAAAACTATTTGCTACTAGATTATGTACCGGTTGGAATAATAATAGTTCCAGAAATACTTCTTTTAATAGCTGTAATATTCCCATTCTTAATCAAGTGGGGTAGAAAGAGAACATATATTTCTATTACTATTTCATTGGTAGTTGCAGTAGCACTTATTGTTACAAGCGTTTGGGGCCTAGCGTTTAGCAAGAGCATCAAAGATTTTATCAGGTCATTTGACGATGCCGTGACTACAATATCTAACAATAGTAAAGTTTCAACGGATGATTACAATATATTTGTGGATAAATCTGACAAAGCTCATGAATTATCTGATATGGCCGACTATACATTTGGTATTGTAAACAACTATGATGTGGATGATATGCACTCGGTTGTTTTGATGGTTGAAGATGCATTGAAGAAGCCAGTAAAGATCAAGAAGTTTAACGATGTAGCTGAACTAGCAGAAGGTCTAATTGAAAAGAAATGTCAGGCTATTATTGTCGATGATTCTTTGATGAGTATGATTGTGGAAGCTGGCGATACTACAGATGATGATAAAAATAACGGACCATACGCTGACTTTAGTAAATCTTTGAAGATTATTAAGGGATTTACTGTTAAAAATGAATTAGCGCCTATTGAAGATCCTGGAAATGTAAATAATAGATGCTTTAATGTATTCTTAAGTGGTATTGATACAGGCGGAGATGTTACAAACAAGAGTCAAAGTGATGTTAACATTATACTTTCAATCAATCCAAATACAAATACAATAGTAGGAGTATCTACACCTAGTGATTACTATGTTCCTTTGTCGATCTCGGGTTCAGAAAAAGACAAGCTTTGCTACGGTGGTAACTATGGTATTGATGTTTCTATGAATACTTTAGCCTTGTTCTATGGAATTGATATTGATTACTACGTACGTATGAATTTCACTGGATTTAAGGATATTATAGATGAAGTTGGTGGAATAGACGTAGAATCTGATTATGCCTTTGAAACGCACGAATATAAGTTCAAAAAGGGTATGAATAAGAATTTGAACGGTGATCAGGCACTTTGGTTCGCTAGAGAGCGTAAATCGCTCAAAAAGGGCGATGTTTCAAGAAGTAACAACCAGATGAAGGTTATTGAGGCTGTTATAGAAAAGACATCAACTAGCTCAATTCTTAATGATTATAAAGATATTTTGAAGAATATCAGCGAGAGTTTCCAGACAAATATGTCTATTGGTACTATGAAATCTATTGTAAAGATGCAAGTATCTAAGGGAGATAAGTGGAAAATCAACTTATACAGCGTTTCTGGAAAGAATGGTGTAGAAACTACATTCTCTATTCCAAGCATGAAACAGCACGTATTAATCCCTAATACAAAGACTGTGAAGAAGGCTAAGAAGTTCTTTAAGCAGAATAAGTTTAATAAAAAGATAAAATAACGACATAATTACAAAAAGAAATAGAATGTAACAAATTTGTAATATTTTATTGACAAATTGTAACAAATAACGTATAATACACTCCGAAGCGTCGAACAGGCGCGGAAGGAGTGTATTTATTATTATGAATACTAAAAAGATTGTGATAAGCATTATTGCGGTTGTTGCTGTATTATCTACAGCATTAGCGCTAGGTACAATCGATTTTGATAGTAAGAAAAGCGCTAATACAGTAAAAGCAGAGATTTCAACTGTTAAATCAATCGAATCAATGCAAATCCAAAAATCTGAAAACAAAATAAACTTACTGAGCGAGACACCAATGGATAAGGCTTTTGCAAAGGCTAACGAGCAAAAGAAAGCTAAGGCTAAGGCGTTAGCTGCTAAAAAGGCTAAAAAGCTAGCTAAGATTAAGAAAGCAAAAGCTAAAAAAGCTAAAATGAGATCTCAGTACAAGAAACTTGGAACATTTAATGCTTCAGCATATTGTGGATGTGCATCATGTTGTGGATCAGCTGGTGGACATACAGCATCAGGTACAACACCTAGAGCTGGCAGAACAATTGCTACAGACCCTTCAGTTATTCCTCTAGGATCAAAAGTTTTGATTGATGGTAAGGAATATGTGGCTGAGGATACAGGCGGGGCTATCGGTGGTAAGAGAATCGATATCTTTTTCTCTTCTCATAGCGAAGCACTACAGTTTGGTAGACGAAGCGTAGAAGTATCAATTAAAAAGTAAATATTTGGTTTATACAAAAAAGAAAAGCACAAGGTTATGAACGATTGTTAGTGAATGGCCTTGTGCCTTTCTTTTGTGTTTGAAATGAATACTCCTTTATTGTATAATTTACACATTGTGAAACAAACTTGGAGGAATTATGGATAACGAGAATAAAGCACCAGAATCCAAAAATTTTATAGAGCAGATTATTGATAAAGATTTAGAAGAAGGTAGATTTGACCATGTTCAGACTAGATTTCCACCAGAACCAAATGGATATCTCCATATTGGTCACGCAAAATCAATTCTTTTAAACTATGGAATAGCCGAAGAATACAATGGCAAGTTTAATCTTCGTTTTGACGATACAAACCCTGCTAAAGAAGATGAGGAGTTTGTAGAGTCCATTAAGAATGATGTTAGATGGCTTGGAGTTGATTGGGAAGACAGATTATTCTTCTCATCAAATTACTTTGACCAGATGTACGATGCTGCAGTTAAGCTTATCAAAAAAGGTAAGGCATATGTTTGCGATTTGACTGCAGATGAGATTAGAGAATCACGCGGCTGGGCCGAAGAGCCAGGTAAAGAGAGTCCATACAGAGACAGAAGCGTGGAAGAAAACCTTGATTTGTTTGAGAGAATGAAGAATGGCGAATTTGCTGACGGCGAAAAAGTTCTTCGCGCAAAAATAGATATGGCATCTCCTAATATGAATATGAGAGATCCAGTCATTTATCGTGTGGCTCATCTTACTCATCACAATACTGGTGACAAATGGTGCATCTATCCAATGTATGACTTTGCACATCCTATCGAGGATGCTATAGAAGGAATCAGTCATTCTATCTGCACATTAGAGTTTGAAGACCACAGACCTTTGTATGATTGGGTAGTAAATGAATTAGAATATGACCAGCCACCTCGTCAGGTAGAGTTTGCTAAACTTTATCTAACAAACGTGGTAACTGGTAAGAGATATATCAAGCAGTTAGTAGAAGATGGAATAGTTGATGGATGGGATGATCCTAGACTTGTATCTATAGCAGCACTTCGCCGAAGAGGTTATACACCTGAGTCTATCAGAATGTTTATTGACCTTTGTGGTGTATCAAAGAGTAATAGTTCTGTGGATTACGCAATGCTTGAGTATTGTATTCGTGAGGACTTGAATCTCAAGGCTCCTAGATACAT
>CAMVRH010000058.1 GCA_947169835.1 uncultured Lachnospira sp.
GCTGGCAGGTGTGGCGGAATTGGCAGACGCACTGGATTCAAAATCCAGCGCCCTTCGGGGCATGAGGGTTCAAGTCCCTCCACCTGCACAAAAAGCTCCTAGTAATAGGAGCTTTTATAATGCAAAAATGACGGGTAATAACCCGTCATTTTTAATTTATTCTATCGTATATTTTCCTCCAGACCTCTTAACCTTTTCGACATGTCCTGAGTCTGTAGAAACACCATAGTATGATGTGGATTTAGTATTGCCTTTCTTATCACATATTTCAACTTGGATTACGTAATAAAAAGCGCCATCCATCTCCTCTACTGATTTATAATTTAAATATCCAATGTCTTTGTTTTTAAATGTTCCATCTTTAGTTTCAAATATGTTGTTAGAAACTAAGTTAGATGACAATGCATTTAACGCCTCATCATAACTAAAACTAAAGTCTGGCGAATAGTCGTATGCTCTTGTTACAACTCCACTAGATACTCCATCTTTGTTAACTGCAACAAAGTAATATAAGCTTGTGCCCTTAGGCATCTTGATTGCTTTCTTGTACTTCTTTGATTTCTCAGTAGGGGTTGTTCCATCTTTGGTGTAGTAAATTGTACAACCTGGATCACAAGTAACTTTTATCTTCTTTTGCTCAGTATACTTTCCACTGTCAAGATTTACACTTGGCTCTTTTACACTACCAAAGTCTAATTCATATTTGCCTTGGAATTCCTTGCTGAATTTACCATTCTTTGATTTAGATGCTGCACGCAAGTTATACTGACCTTCGTCACTTAGCATAAATGGTTTTTTGTACTCTTTACGAGTCTGACTATCCTCAACTTTTGATCCATCTAATGTATAGTAAATCTTCACTCCATCAGTAGCTGAAAGTTCAATCTCTAATGGTTTTGCATATTTACCTTCTGGATAATTAACTGTAGGAATAGTTCCGTCAAAGTTTTTAAGTTCTTCTTGAATATCTTCTGGCGCAGATGAAATCAATTCACCTATCTTTGAATCAAGTCCATTGTTTTGATATAGAATAATTAAGTTTTTATAAAACTCAATATTGTCATCATCTAAATCTACTAAAGCTTCCATGTAAGCGATTTCTTCTTTGTCGTAACCGCCTAACATCTCATCCGTGGCATAAACCATCTTGTATGCTTTAATCTTCTGTCCAGATGTAAAAGCATTACTTGCAGCTTGAATATATTGTGTTCTAGCATCAGGATAATTCTTTTGGTTGTAAAGAACTGTTCCTGCATTATAGAACTTGTTAAACTGAGTAGTTTTTGTGGCATAAATAACTCCGATAGTTCCCAGTATTGCAACTAAAACTGCGGCTAACACACAAATAACAATAACTTTAGTCTTCTTTTTCTTCTCCGGCTTTACACCTTCAACACTAGATGACTCGTACTCTTTTCCAGCATCCCTGTCATCATCGTCAATCATTCCAAAGTCATCATCCACTGAACCTAGTTCAATTGGTTTTTCTTTGCTAGGATCCTTAAAACTAGCTGTAACTTCTTCGTTATCTAAAATATGACTAGTGTCAATTGTTTTACCTAGGTCATCTTCTGGAACTTCCTGTTCTGGAATTCCACCGACAATATTATTAAAACCACTCGTTTCTGAGTAGTCATTTTGTACTTTTTCATCATTGTTTGAAACGAACTGGAAATTACCTACTTTTGTACCACATTTACGACAAAAATATTCATCTTCAGTACATTCTTTTCCACAATTAGGGCAAATCATGTTAGTTTTTTCTCCTTAAAAATATCATAAAAAATATATCATATTAGAAGAGTTCGTGCAACGAACTAATCCCTTTTTGAAAACTCACAGCCACAAAAACTTTGTCTATATAAATCATACTCTTTCGAGAGTTCAATCGACCTTTTAAAACCATCATTCTTTTTAAAATCTGATAGTAAGTATTTTAAACCATATTCTTCAGCCACTTTTACTCCAATTTCATTAATTTTATCTGAATTCTTATGAGGACTTATAGTCAAAGTGGTTGTTATATACTCAAAATCGTGCTCTTTCGCATACTCAGCAGTTTTGCGAAGTCTTAACTCATAACATTTAAAACATCTCACTCCGCCTTCTTTTACATCTTCCAAACCTTCTACAACATTGTAAAACTCTGAATTGTCATAATCTAGTATTTCAAGGTTTACACCTTCTATAGATCTACATTCATCAATAAAGCGAATCAACTCATCCACTCGCTTGTTATACTCCATCTCACTCTCTATGTTTGGATTATAAAATAAAACTGTAATATCAAAAGTCTTCGACAAATACTCCAAGCAATAGCTACTACATGGCGCGCAACAAGCATGCAAAAGTAACGTCGGTTTTGCATTTTCTTTTTGAAGTTTTTCAATTAATTCATCTAGTTTCTTTTGATAATTCATACTTCTCCTTTTTAAAAGAGACAGGCCATAAAGCCTGTCTCTTTTGACTAGTTGGATTTTTTGCCTTTTTCTTTATACATCTTATAGGCTTTTTCCAACATAGCTCTTTCATTTGGAAATTTAAGTAAATGATATGCTTCAATATACCTATAGTATCCAGAATGAAAGAAAAACTCTTCTTTCTGTGGCTTGCTATAATAGTTATTTGCCGTCATCAAATACCAATGCACTTCTTTTTCAACTGTGTCACTAGGAACCGTAAATGTATACTCGCTCTTCCCAATGTAGTCTAGCACTTTCGCTTTGACACCGGCTTCTTCGTGAACTTCTCTTAAGGCTGTCTGTTCGTGACTCTCGCCTTCTTCCACGGTACCTTTGGGTAAAACCCACCCTTCGTACCTATTCTTAATATTCTTATATAACAGTAATATCTTTCCACGAAATATAACTACCCCGCCACAGCTGACTGCCTTCTGCATAGCAACCCTCCTGTACCAAGGTTAGTATAACCTTACCATTATTCGTTTTAAGTATATACTATTATAAATTCGATTTCAATGCGCTTAATTGAAGTACTCATCAAAGATCTCTTTTGCCACACTTGTGGCAGAGCCTGATCCTTGCTTAATATCTTCTAGACAAACTGCTATAGCAATTTTCTTTTTACCTTTTTTGGCGAAGCCCATAAACCATGAGTTGATATCATCATCGCTGTTTAGTTCAGCTGTACCTGTTTTGCCGTAGGCTTTATATGATGAATAAGCCATCATGTTTGCTGTACCGTACTTGCAAACACTTCTCATATAACTCTTAAGTTTCTTCGCATTATCTTCTGGAATAATCTCTTTATATTCATCAGGGTCAGTTGTTTTAACTATAACATCGTAACTGTTAACAACTGAATCAACCAAATATGGTTTCATCAATACACCTTTATTATAAATAGCTGACGCTACCATACACATATGTGCAGGAGATACTGTGGTGGTTCCTTGTCCAATAGATGTAGATGCTATATCCCACTCATTAGAATCTGAATCTAAATTAAATTTACTCTGAGTAGATTCAATATCAAGAGGCAATTCCTTGTTAAACAACGCTGTCTCACAAGTACTTCTAAACTTATTCATATTCAACTCTCTACCAATAGTTGCAAAGGCAGAGTTACATGAATAGGCATAAGCATCTCTTAAGTTCACTTGGTAATGAGCTTTTCCATCAAAACAGTGAATCTTAGCATTACCCACTTTAGTATATCCATGACAGTTGTATTTAAAATCTTTAAAATCACTGTCTTCTTTCATAAACTCTAGAGCTGTAAACGTTTTAAATATAGAACCAGGCGTATACTTACCTTGTGTTCCTCTGTTAACTAGTCTTGAGTCCTTCGAATCTTTCGCAAGTTTCTTCCAGATGCTATCTATAGTCTCTGGATTATATGAAGGTCTAGATGCACAAGCTAATACTGCACCTGTCTTTGGATTCATCGCAAACACAGCGCCTTTTCTATCACCAAGTGCATTGTAGCAATCTTTTTGCAAACCTACTTTTAATGTAGTATAAACATCAGCACCTTTTTCCTTTGTTCCCTTAAAGTCATTAATAATCTCTTGGAAAGGTGTATCTCTAGTAGATAACAAATCAAAGTTACATGATTTTTCAAGTCCTGATTTTCCGTGTGTTGAGATACCAACCACATGTGCAAATGTCTTACCATATGGATAGTGTCTATTTTTATTACCTGTAGAACCAGGATCAGAATATGCTAACTTTTCACCGTGGCTTGCGTAGATAGTTCCTCTTTGAATCTTTTCCTGTCTATCATCTACTCTCTTGTTGTAACTGTTACTAGCAACCTCTTGACTGTCGGCCACAATAAAGTAAACATAGTATCCAATCATAAAGAAGAAAATGATTGAGAAGAACAATGTTACAACCCAAGTCTGTTTATTTAATTTTCTTTTTTCACTCTTAGAGCTTTGGGAGTTCTTGCGTCTGCTCAATTTTCTTTCTCCTCTTTTTTGCTTTTTGTGTACTAGAATCATCTTCATATTTTTTGCCCATATGAAGTTCTTCATTATTTGTTCCAACTATGGCTAGTCCTTGAATGATTGCAAAAACAAACAATGTACTTAGTATTGAACTACCACCATAGCTAATTAATGGTAATGTTACACCCGTGGATGGAATCATCTTAATCGCTCCACCAACTGTTAAAATAACTTGAACTGCATATTGGATTCCAAGTCCAACACAAATCAATCTATTAAACAATGATAGTTGTTTCATTGCACTAATCAAAAATGCTATAAAACAACTTAGACAAACTAAAATTAATAACATAGCAAATATTCCGCCAAATTCTTCGCCGATGGCGGAAAATACAAAGTCTTTCTTAACAACAGGAATATCAGTTGGTTGTCCCTGATAAAGTCCAGTTCCTGTAAAACCACCATTCGCAAGCGCAAACAGCGACTGAGTAATCTGGTATCCTTTGCCGTCAATAATGCTCCAAGGATCTTGCCAAGCTTCCACACGAGTTTGAACGTGTGAGAACAAAAAGTATGCTATGACCGAAGCCACAGACATTCCGCCAAACCCTAGCAATAAATATCCTGCTCGCTTTGTTGCAACATATAACATAAACAAATATGTCATAAAGAATATCAACGCGCTTCCCAAGTCAGTAGACAAAACTAATAGACCGACAAAGACTGCGGCTAATATCGCTGATATAACAACGTGTTTAAATTCTGTTGATTTGGCTAAGAAGCCCGCCATAAAGAATACAAATAATATTTTTACAAATTCAGATGGTTGGAATGTGAATCCACCAATTTCCATAGAAAGTTTAGCACCTCGTGAAATTACACCCATCGCTAAAACTATTAGCAAAAGTGCGGCTCCCACAAAACAATAAACCCAAGTAAGTTTCTTTAAGAAATCTTCTTTTTGCATCATATAAGGGACTATCAAAGATAACAGCGAAACAACAGCTACAATAATAAACTGAGTGATGCTTCCCTGATAATCTAATCTTGCTAAAATAATAAAGCCAATCGTTAGCAACATACACATATTGCTCAAGATTGCTTTGTTAATATTGGTATAAATAACCGGGAACACTCCAAGCACAATAATCAGGAAACAAAGCTGTGCTCCAGCTAAAATAATCACATTAATCTGAGGTACATCTTTTTCAAACATGAAAACCATAGCCATACCAATGATGTAAACTAGGAATATTACTCCATTTTGTCTTTGGTAAATGCCCGCTTGTTTAATTGGGTTCTTACTTCTGAGCGCACTAAAACACTCCCATGTGTAAAACAACATAAGAGCGATAAATAAATATTTACTTACTGTAATTAAATAGGTCTCCATTAAAGAACTCCGCGTTTAAAATGTCCTCTTGTAGTATTAGGCAAATCCTCAACCAACTCTCCAGCTACAAATGCTCTCTCAGCTAAATCTAACACTTGTGAACTAAGTTTTGCACTCTCATTAGTTAGAGAGATTCGAATTGATTTAGGATTTAGTTTTTCAATATCATCTTTAAATTTAAATAATGATGTGGCATTGCAGTTATACATTACATTGTAACAATGAGTACAATTACATCTAACCACAAACTCATTATTAATTTTATCGCTTAGCGCATATCTGTCATTCTTCTTTTCACATCTATCTAAAGTTTTAAAAGCACAGTTAGCACTAATCATCATTGGTATGAAACCATAGGCAATAAACTCTTCGCATGTCACACCACGATCTATCAATTCTGCCTCATTAAGTTCAACTGGAACTGTAGATGTGATGTCTAAACTATCGTAATAGCGTTTTGTCTCATCATTCCATACATA
>CAMVRH010000059.1 GCA_947169835.1 uncultured Lachnospira sp.
AGATTATACGCTAAAAAGTGGAGTAATAAGAAGAGCAAAAAGACTAAAAAGTAGTAAAAAAACCAAACAATTCTAAATATACAAAAATTATTAAAAAAAGCCGAAAAAATCGGCTTTTTTTGTGCTTTTTTGTATCGCAAAATGGGTCAAAATATGGTATGATATAGGGGATTGTGGGGTCGTATGTTTTGGCGAGGAAAAATATACGAAAAGCCCTAAGAAATTGGAGGAAAAATCGGTTTGGTAAGACGAGTTTACGTGGAGAAAAAAGCGCCATTTGCTATGGCTGCTAAGGAACTAACAGAGGACATTAAAGGATATTTAGGAATAGATGGACTTGAGAAAGTCCGTGTTTTGGTGAGATATGACGTAGAGAATTTGTCGGATGAAACATTCGACCAGGCTCTTACGTCTATTTTTTCGGAACCACCTGTAGATGATGTGTATGAGGAGGAGTTCCCATACGATGAGAGTAAGAGTAAAATCTTCAGCGTGGAATACTTGCCAGGACAGTTTGATCAGAGAGCTGACTCTGCTGAGCAGTGTGTGAAGTTCTTGAATGAGGACGAGCAGCCTGTTATCAAATCAGCTACTACATATGTTTTGGTGGGAGATGTTTCAGACGCAGAGTTTGAAAAGGTTAAGAGTTACTGTATCAACCCAGTAGATTCTAGAGAGACAGGTCTAGAAAAACCAGAAACATTAAAACAGAATTTTGAGGAGCCAGAAGACGTTATAGTCTTTGACGGTTTCAAGGACATGGAAGAGGAGCCTTTAAAAGAATTGTATGACTCACTAGGTCTTGCAATGACTTTTAAAGACTTTTTGCATATTCAGAACTACTTTAAGAACGATGAAGACAGAGATCCAACAATGACTGAGATCAGAGTTCTAGACACATATTGGTCAGATCATTGTCGTCACACAACATTTAACACAGAACTTACTGATGTTAAGTTTGACGAAGGTTTTTATAAAGAGGTTATGGAGAGCACTTATGAGGATTACCTAAAAGTGCGTGACGAGATCTTCAAAGGAAGAGAAGATAAGTTTGTCTGCTTGATGGATTTAGCTTTGATGGCTATGAGAAAACTTAAAGCAGAAGGAAAGTTAGATGACCAGGAAGAGTCAGATGAAATAAATGCATGTTCTATCGTAGTACCTGTAGAGGTAGATGGTAAGACTGAAGAGTGGCTTGTAAACTTTAAAAATGAGACACACAACCACCCAACAGAGATTGAGCCATTTGGTGGTGCCGCAACATGTTTGGGCGGAGCTATCAGAGATCCACTATCAGGTCGTACATACGTATACCAAGCTATGCGTGTGACTGGTGCAGCGGATCCTACAAAGTCTTTGGCGGAGACTATGCAGGGTAAACTTCCACAGAAGAAGTTAGTGCAGGGTGCTGCTGATGGATACAGTTCATACGGAAACCAGATTGGTTTGGCTACAGGTTTGGTTAAAGAGATTTACCATCCAGACTACGTTGCTAAGAGAATGGAGATTGGTGCAGTTATGGGTGCGGCTCCTCGTCGTGCAGTACAAAGACTTACATCAGATCCAGGAGATATCATCGTGCTACTTGGTGGACAGACTGGTCGTGATGGTTGTGGTGGAGCTACAGGTTCTTCAAAGATTCACACAGAGGAGTCTATTGAAGAGTGTGGCGCAGAAGTACAAAAAGGTAATCCACCTACAGAGCGTAAGCTACAAAGATTGTTTAGAAGAGAAGAAGTTAGCTACTTGATTAAGAAGTGTAACGACTTTGGCGCAGGCGGTGTGTCTGTAGCTATTGGTGAGTTGGCTGACGGCCTTCACGTTAACTTAGATTTGGTACCAAAGAAGTATGCAGGTTTGGACGGAACTGAGATTGCTATTTCAGAGTCTCAAGAGAGAATGGCTGTAGTAGTTGATCCTAAAGATGTGGATCAGTTCCTAGCATACGCAAAAGAGGAAAACTTAGAGGCTACAGTAGTGGCTGAGGTTACTAAAGAGCCAAGACTTGTTCTTGAGTGGAGAGGAAAAGAGATTGTAAATATCTCAAGAGAATTCCTAGACACAAACGGAGCACACCAGGAAACTTCAGTGGCTGTTGATATGCCAGATGAAAATAAAGACTTCTTTAAGGCAGAGGAAGTATCAGACATTAAGACTAAGTGGTTAGATACTTTGGCTGACCTTAATGAGTGTTCACAAAAAGGTTTGGTTGAGAAGTTTGACGGATCTATCGGAGCAGGTTCAGTATATATGCCACACGGTGGTAAGTATCAGTTAACAGAGACTCAGAGTATGGTTGCAAAACTTCCAGTTCAAAAGGGTGATTGCGACACGGTTACAATTATGAGTTACGGTTTCGACCCATACCTATCAAGCTGGAGTCCATACCACGGTGCTATTTATGCGGTTGTTGATTCTATCGCAAAGGTTGTAGCAGCAGGTGGTGACTTTAGAAAGATTCGTATGACATTCCAGGAATACTTCAGAAGAATGAGCGAAGATCCAA
This sequence comes from uncultured Lachnospira sp., assembly GCA_947169835.1. GTDB lineage: Bacteria > Bacillota > Clostridia > Lachnospirales > Lachnospiraceae > Eubacterium_G. Next base: position 2,507 of record CAMVRH010000059.1, read on the forward strand.
AGAGATGGAGTCAGCCATTCGCAGCACTTCTTGGTTCATACGATGCACAGATGGGATTTGAACTTCCATCAATCGGTGGTAAGGACAGTATGTCTGGAACATTTAACGATATTGATGTTCCACCAACACTTGTTTCCTTTGCCGTGGACGTAGCAAAAGAAAAAGATATTATTACTCCAGAATTTAAAAAGTCTGGAGACAAAGTAGTTAGATTCAAAATTGAAAAAGATGAATATGAGAAACCTAACTACGAACAGATAAAGAAAATGTATGACGCAATTCATCAGATGATTCAAGGCGGTGTGATTGTGGCAGCATACACACTTGATGCCAAGGGTATTATTCCAGCCGTTTCAAAGATGGCGTTTGGTAACAAGATTGGTATCACTATCGATGATTCTTGGGACGGCAAAGACTTATTTGCCCCAGGCTTCGGTGATATTGTGGCAGAGATTGCTGATGGCAAAGATGTGACAATAGACCACGACGTAGTTGGTATGACTAACGATACAAAGACTTTGGAAAAGGGCGATGTAGTAATCACACTAGATGAGGCTATTAAGACTTGGGAGAAACCTCTAGAGGCAGTATTCCCAACAAGAAGTCACGACGACACATCAGACCTTGATACACCAGTGTACGATAAAGGTTCTATCTATGTTTGCAAAAATAAAGTGGCTAGACCTAAGGTGTTTATCCCAGTTATGCCAGGTACTAACTGTGAGTACGATACAGCAAAGGCGTTTGAACAGGCCGGCGCTGATGTAATAACAAAGGTATTTAAAAACCTTACACCATCAGATATCAGAGATTCTGTAGATGCTTATGTGGAAGCTCTAAATCAGTCACAGATTCTAATGTTCCCTGGTGGATTTAGTGCAGGTGATGAGCCAGATGGTTCGGCTAAGTTCTTTGCGACAGCCTTCAGAAATCCAAAGATTGAGGAAGCAGTAACAAAGCTATTAAACGAGAGAGATGGTTTGGCACTTGGTATTTGTAACGGATTCCAGGCATTGATCAAGTTAGGACTAGTTCCAAACGGACAGATTACTGGACAAAACGAACAGGCGCCAACACTTACATACAACACAATCAACCGTCACGTATCAAAGATGGTTTACACTAAAGTAGTTTCAAACAAATCACCATGGTTGCAAAAAGCAGAGTTAGGCGGAGTTTACACAAACCCTGCATCACACGGAGAGGGAAGATTTGTAGCGCCTAAGGAAGTGTTAGATGAACTATTTGCAAACGGACAGGTTGCTACACAGTACGTGAACGAAGCTGGAATTCCAACTATGGATGAAGAGTGGAACGTAAACGGTTCATATATGGCTATCGAGGGTATCACAAGTCCAGACGGTAGATGCTTCGGTAAGATGGCACATATCGAGAGAAAAGGAAGAAGCGTAAACAAAAACATCTACGGCGAAGAAGATATGAAAGTCTTCGAGTCAGGTGTCGAGTTCTTCAAATAAGGAGTAGAACATGAACTATCTAAAAAGTTTGAAATGGGAAATGGTCGTATTCTCACTTGGATGTATAGCAATGGGAATTCTTATGGCATTCTTCCCACAGGATGTAGAAAAAATCTTGTCATATTGCTTAAGCATTTTAATGTTTGTTTATGCAATCAGACATGCTATTGAATATTTCAGAAGAAGAGGGTTGGATGGATTCACAGCATACGAGTTAGTTCTAGCAGTTATCTTCTTAATGTTAGGAATCATTTGTCTAACTCAGATGAACAAACTAATCACATTGCTAGCATACTTTATAGCAGCTATCGTTTTGGTTAGTGGACTAATGAAACTAGAGAATGCATTTGACTTAAAGAGAATGGGACTAAAATGGATTCCAATGCTAGTTGTTGCATTTATATTCATCTTACTAGCAGTTGTGTTTATGATTTATCCTCCACAGGAGGGCAAAGACAAAGGACAAACATTAGTAGCAGCAGCTGGAATAGCACTTATCTTTGTCGGTGTCGTTAACTTTATAACAACACTAGCTATCTCAGGAAAAATCAAGAGATGGACAAAGACTCAGAGTGGAAGTCCAAAAGTGATAGATGTCGAATACGAAGACGTGGACGACGAAAATAAGTAGGTTTACATAAAAAGGTGTAATTATGGGAATTGTAATGATGATAGTTGGAATAGCATTAGCGTTTGGCATAATGTTTTTCCTAAACAAAACTGAAAAGATAAAGAAAGATATTGCAACACTATTTATTGCATCATTTTTAGTGGCGCTTGTTTTAGAGATTTTCACTTTTAATTACACTACATATGAGAATATTGGACAATCGCTTAAGAAAAGCGAAAGTGTAATAACATATGATCAAGCGGGCGTAAAAAGTTCGAACGATGATTACTTTGTTACCAAAGAAGATGGCTTAGAAAAACCAACGTTTACTGTAGAAATAAAAAATATTAATTCTAAAGTAAACAATGTCTTTGTAGAAGTTCCAAAAGATATAGAAAGTGCAAAGGTATCTGTTAATTATAAGGATGAAGTGATTACTGAATACTTGCCTATAAATGATTCGGATATAAATGTGGTATCTGGAACAAAGAGCACACAGTATATTAGACTTCATTTGGCAGGAAAGACTACTGCTTTGAAACTTAAAATAGTATCAAATGATCTAGTAATAACATCTGGAATGATTAAAACTGGAGTAAATCAGGATATTCCATTTAGATTTAAAGCATGGAGAATGATCGTGGTTTGTCTAGTGTTCTTTGCACTAGCAATGATTTACAGATATAGAAATCTAAACTACGCAGGTCAGAAGTCTAAGAAAGTTAGAAAAATAGCAATCGTAAGTTTGCTAGTTGTTCAAATATTGTTCCTATACTTTTTGGCGTATGCACAAATGAAACCGAAAGACGGATTTTTATTTGAAGATACTAAGACAAATACAGTTAGCAATTATGATCAGTATCAAAAACTAGCCATTGCCTTTACAAAGGGTCAGACACATTTAGATGGTGTGGATGAATTCACAGAAAATGGCGATAAAAGACAACTAGATGTTTTGAAGGGATTGAAAGATCCATATAAGCCATTCATCAGAGATAAAGTGATGAAAGATAAAGGATCATCGTATGAGTGGGACTATGCATATAACGATGGACATTACTATACATATTATGGACCAGTTCCAGTGATATTCACATTCCTTCCTGTTTATGCTTTAACAGGAATAATGCCAACTACTAGATTAATCACATTTATCTTTGCAGTAATTATTTCACTTTTGGTTTGCTTGCTAGTTCACAATATCGCAAAGAGAAGAAAACTAAATATGTGGACTGTTATTGGGGTAATGGCTGCATCACTTAGCACTATATTTTTAACATCGGTATTTTACGGCGCTCAGATTTACGAACTATCTCCACTAGGAGGTCTCATTTGTATATTGGCTGGAATAAACCTTGTGTACGAGGGAGTGCATAGAGAAAACAAGAACACATTGTTCTTAAGCTTAGGTGCATTGGCGTTTGCCTTGGCAGTGGGATGTAAAGCAAGTTTCTTGCTAGCATCTATTGTGGTATTACCACTAATCCTTAACTACTTGGCAAGCAAAGGAAA
>CAMVRH010000060.1 GCA_947169835.1 uncultured Lachnospira sp.
TTTTCCAGACCACTTATTTTTTGTTTATTCATTTAATCTCTTATTTGCCGTAGCAAGCATTAACTTGATTCTATTAAGTTGGTTAACTTCTGAAGCACCAGGGTCATAATCCACAGCCACAATGTTTGCTTCAGGGTTTAGTGCTCGAATTCGTTTGATAACACCCTTACCAACCACGTGGTTAGGTAGACACGCAAATGGCTGTGTACAAACGATGTTTGGAACACCGTCATGAATCAAGTGAAGCATCTCACCTGTTAGGAACCATCCTTCACCAGTCTGGTTACCAACCGACACAATCTCTTGAGCCATCTTACTCATCTCCCAAATATCAGAAGTAGGAGTGAAGTGTTTACTCTTGATAAGTGCTTTCTTGGCAGTACCTCTCATCCATTCAACTGCTTTAATAGCAAGGTTATTGATTAGCACACCTTTCTTATTAAAACCAAGTTTTTCAAACTTGTATTTAGCATTTCTAAATCCATACAAGAAGAAGTCTACTAAGTCAGGCATTACAGCCTCAGCGCCTTCCTCTTCTAGTAGTTTAACCAAGTCGTTGTTAGCAGTAGGAGAGAACTTAACCAAAATCTCACCAACAATACCAACTCTAGGTTTCTTAATATCTTTAACAGGGATAGCGTCAAACTCTTCAACAATCTTTTTCATATTCTTTCTGAAACGTCTGATGCCAAACTTGTTATCAGAAAGTTCTTTGATGATTTTTTCTTCCCATTTCTTGTGAAGAGCATCAGTCTCGCCTTTGTTTACCTCGTAAGGTCTTGTTCTATAAACTACACGCATAAATAAGTCGCCATATAAACCAGCTTGAAGAACTTTAACACCAAACTTAGGAGTAATCTTAAATCCGCTGTTTTTCTCTAGACCTTGAAGGTTAAGTGAGATAACAGGAATCTGTTCCATGCCAGCCTTCTCCAAAGCACGTCTTATAAATCCAATGTAGTTAGTAGCTCTACATCCACCACCAGTCTGAGTGATGATAAGAGCAGTTTTATCTAAATCATATTTACCTGATTGCAAAGCTTCCATCATCTGACCGACAACGATAAGAGATGGATAACATGCATCGTTATTTACATACTTAAGTCCCATATCAATACATGAGCGCTCACTATCTAATACTTCTAAGTTGTAACCACATGAATTGATAGCTGCCTCTAACATACCGAAGTGGATAGGACTCATCTGAGGACAAAGGATAGTGTATTTGTCGTCAAACATTTCCTTAGTAAACTCAACCTTTTCGATAGCAGAAGACTTAATAAATCTTTGGTAGTTAAGTTCGCTACGCTCGCGAATAGCAGCTAACAATGAACGAACTCTGATTCTTGCTGCACCAAGGTTATTAACCTCATCTATCTTTAGAACTGTATAAACTTTATCTGAACCTGTCAAAATATCGCTTACACAGTCTGTAGTAACCGCATCCAAACCGCAGCCAAAGGAGAAGAGCTGAATTAAATCTAAATCTTCTCGTTTCTTAACTACGTCAGCAGCTTTATATAGTCTAGAGTGATACATCCATTGGTCTGAAACGATAAGAGGTCTTTCAACTTCACCTAGGTGAGCAACTGAGTCCTCAGTTAATACTGCAAGACCGTATGAATTAATCATCTCTGGAATACCATGGTTGATTTCTGGATCCACGTGATATGGACGACCAGCCAATACAATACCGTGAAGATTGTTCTTCTCGATATATCTAAGAGTTTCTTCACCCTTACGCATCATATCTTGTCTAGAGTCAATTAGTTCAGCCCAACCTTTTTCTACGGCCTTCTTAATTTCATCTGCGTCAATACCGAAGTCAGTAGTAAAGATATCAACCAAACGCTCTGATAAAACTTCCTGGTTAGAGAAAGCCATAAATGCGTTTAGGAAGTTGATGTCAGGGTTTTCTAATTCCTCTACGTTATTCTTAATATTCTCAGCATAAGATGTAACCATTGGACAGTTGTAGTGGTTGTTAGCGTCCGGTGTCTCGTCACGCTCGTATGGAATACAAGGGTAGAAGATAAACTTACATCCCTCGTCCAGTAACCACTTAATATGTCCATGTGTTAACTTAGCTGGATAACATTCAGATTCACTTGGGATTGATTCAATACCAAGTTCGTAAATCTTGTGTGAAGACTCTGGAGAAAGCTTAACGCTAAATCCGAGTTCTTTGAAGAAGACTGCCCAGAATGGGAAGTTCTCATACATATTCAAAACTCTAGGAATTCCAACTACACCGCGTGGAGCAGTTTCTGGATCTAGAGGTTCATAGTCAAACATTCTGTGGAACTTATACTCAAACAAGTTTGGAATCTGTTCCTTATTTTTGACACCGCCAATACCTTTCTCGCATCGGTTACCACTGATGAATTTACGTCCATCAGAGAACATATTGATTGTAAGTAGACATGAGTTTGTACATCCCTTACATCTTGTCATTGAAGTCTTGTAAGAAAACTCATTAATCTGATCAATAGAAAGCATAGTAGTTTCCTGACCGTCATATCTTTCTCTTGCAATCAAGGCTGCGCCAAAGGCACCCATAATACCAGCAATGTCTGGACGAATAGCTTGTGTACCAGCTATCTTCTCAAAACTTCTTAAGACAGCGTCGTTGTAGAAAGTACCACCTTGTACCACAATCTTATCACCCAAGTCAGAAGCATCTGAAATCTTGATAACTTTATACAAAGCATTCTTTATAACTGAGTAAGCAAGACCTGAAGAAATATCAGCGACAGTAGCGCCTTCTTTCTGAGCCTGCTTAACGTTTGAATTCATAAACACTGTACATCTTGTTCCAAGGTCTGTTGGGTTTGGAGCAAACAATGCTTCTTTGGCGAAGTCCTCTACAGAATAACTTAGAGAGTTCGCGAAAGTCTCGATAAATGAACCACAACCAGAAGAACAAGCCTCATTAAGCTGAACTGAGTCGATAGTTTTATTCTTGATCTTGATGCACTTCATATCCTGTCCACCAATATCCAAGATACAATCTACGTCCGGTTCAAAGAAAGCAGCTGCATAGTAGTGAGCAACAGTTTCAACCTCTCCCTCATCTAGAAGAAGAGCAGCCTTAATCAAAGCTTCACCGTAACCAGTTGAACAACTACGTACAATCTCAGCGCCCTCTGGCAATATCTTATAAATATCTTTAATAGCGTTAATTATTGTTTGAAGAGGGTTACCTTCATTGCTTGAATAGAATGAGTAAAGAAGTGTACCATCTTCAGCCACAACAGCGGCCTTTGTAGTAGTAGAACCAGAGTCGATTCCAAGGAAACATTTGCCCTTATATGAAGCAAGGTCACCCTTTTTAACGTTGGCTTTCTCATGACGAGTCTTGAACTCTTCATACTGTTCCTTAGAGTCAAATAAAGGATCCATACGTTTGATTTCCATAGACATCTGGATACCTTCAGACAACTGCTTGTAAAGCTCTCCAATATCTACAGCCACGTCATCTTTATGATTCATAGCAGCACCAGTAGCGGCAAACAAGTGTGAGTGCTCTGGAGCCACAATATGTTCATCGTCTAAGTTAAGTGTTCTAATAAATGCATTTTTAAGTTCAGGTAGGAAGTGAAGTGGGCCACCGAGGAATGCAACAGTACCTCTAATTGGTTTACCACAAGCCAAACCTGAAATAGTCTGATTAACTACCGCCTGGAAAATAGAAGCAGCTAAGTCTTCCTTTGTCGCACCCTCGTTAATCAAAGGCTGAATGTCAGTCTTAGCAAACACACCACATCTAGCAGCGATAGCATATATTGATTTGTAATTCTTTGCATAATCATTAAGACCTGATGCATCAGTCTGAAGCAAAGATGCCATCTGGTCAATAAAAGAACCTGTACCACCGGCACAGATACCATTCATTCTCTGTTCAACGCCGTTTGTGAAGTAGATGATTTTTGCATCCTCACCACCTAGCTCGATAGCTACGTCAGTTTGTGGTGCATAATCTTCCAAAGCAGTAGAAACAGCTACCACCTCTTGCACAAAAGGCACATTTAAATGCTCTGACAAAGCAAGTCCACCTGAACCAGTAATCATAGGAGAGAGTGTAACTTCACCCAACTTTTCCTTAGCATCCTTTAAAAGCTCCGCCAAAGTCTCCTGGATATTAGCAAAGTGTCTCTTATAGTCAGAGAATAATATTTCGTTGTTTTCATCAAGAATTGCAATTTTTACAGTAGTAGAACCGATATCAATTCCTAAACTGTAAGTCTTATTATTGCCCATACTTTTCCCTCTCAAAAACTATTTGATTTAGTGTCTAAAACGATAAAATTATAGTACAAAACCCCTTAAAATTCAACTACATTCATATAGTAAAAAGTTCGTTTGACAAACCATTTTTAAGTCTTTATACTTTAATATGGTTTAATATATATGGAGGACTAAAATGGCTTCAAAGTTTGAACAAAAATTTGGAAAATACGCTATCAAGAACCTAACAATATATCTCATTGGCGGATATGTTCTAGGTTATTTGATTTACTTTTTTAATAAAGATTTATATGCAATGTTAACATTTAATCCATACGCGATAGTACATGGACAAGTATGGAGAATAATAACATGGGTTGTAACTATGCCAGAATCTTTAGGAATATTCACTATTATTATGTTGTTCCTATATTATTCACTTGGAAGAACGTTGGAGAGAACTTGGGGTTCATACAGATATAATGTTTATTTGTTCTCAGGATTCTTATTCACAATAGTAGGAGCATTTATTTTATACTTCATCTTACTATACTCAGGTATTCCTATTATGAATCAAGGTGTAGCGCTAAGTGGTGATGCTAGAGCAGTGGCTCTTGGACAAATTATTGCTATGTATACTTCTACATACTATATTAATGCGTCCATCTTCTTAGCATTTGCAGCTACATATCCAGACCAGGAATTGCTTTTATACTTTATCATTCCTATCAAAATCAAATGGCTAGGTTTGGTATATGTAATATTTATGGGTATAGAAGTCTTTACTACATTTAGAAGTCAGGGAATCATCTATGGAATCTTAGTTTTGGCGATGATTATATTCTCACTAATGAACTTCCTAGTTTATTTCTTCTTCACAAGAAAGAAGATGGGTATTGGTGGAGTTACATTTAAACAGAGAAAGAGAAAGACTCAGTACAAGCAAAAAGTAAGTCAAGCACAGGCTCACAATAGATATAAGAACGGTGCTAGACATAAATGCGCGATTTGTGGAAGAACGGATTTAGATAATCCTAATCTTACATTTAGATTCTGCTCGAAATGTAGTGGAAATAAAGAATACTGTGAAGATCATCTCTTCACACATGAACATAAATAAGAAGGAACAATATGGCACAGAGTGAATTTAAAAGATCAGCAGGAATATTGATGCCAATCAGTAGCTTACCATCACCATATGGTATAGGTACTTTTGGTAGCAAAGCATATGAGTTTGTAGATCACCTAGAAGCAGCGGGTCAAAAGTATTGGCAAGTTTTGCCGCTCGGACCAACTAGCTACGGTGATAGTCCATATGCGTCTTTTTCTGCGTTCGCAGGAAATCCATATTTTATTGATTTGGATTTCTTAATAGAAGAAGGACTAATCACAAAGGACTTTGTCGAGAGCTTCAAATGGAATTTAGAAGACCAATTTGTGGACTACGGACTACTATTTGAAAATCGCTATCAAGTACTAAGAGAGGCGTTTGCTAACAGCGACCATGCTAAGACTGAAGAGTTCAAAACATTTGTAAAGGAAAACGATTGGCTAGAAGACTATGCATTGTACCGTGCATGTAAAACGCACTTTGAGCATCAGTCATGGCAAGAGTGGCCAAAGGATATAAAGTCTAGAAAGAAAGAAGCGCTCGCTAAATATAAGAAAAAATTAAAGAAGGACATGGATTTTTACAAGTTCCTTCAGTTTAAATTCTTTGAGCAGTGGTATGCATTAAAAGAGTATGCCAACGACAAAGGAATAGAAATTATTGGAGATATTCCAGTATATGTAGCTATGGACTCTGCT
>CAMVRH010000061.1 GCA_947169835.1 uncultured Lachnospira sp.
TAGCTTTTTTGTGTTTTTTAGCTTTCTTCTTATTCTTATATACACAAACTTTATAGCCTTTTGCGTTTTTAACCTTAGCAAGTTTTATTTTTAACTTCTTAGCTGAACGTTTTTTCTTCCAAACCTTTTTAATCTTAGCTTTACCTGGTGCTTTAACTGCTGGTGCCTTTGTAGGGGTTGCAGTTGTAACGTCGCTAGCAGTTTCTCCAGTAACAGGCTCTGCTGTAGGCGCCTCTGTAGTTGGATCAACTGTTGGCACTACTGTAGTTGGAGCTACTGTAGTTGGATTAGTTGATGGCGCTACTGTAGTAGTTGGCTTAACTGTTGTAGGCTCTACTGTACTAGTAGGAACCACCGAACTAGAAGGTTCTACTGAAGAAGATGGCACTTCTGAACTAGAAGGTGCTACTGTAGTAGTTGATGTTGCCTGTGTAGTTGTTATGTCTTCCTTCTTAATTGGATTAGTATTTACTAAACAAATATCTTCATTTTTAGTAACTGTTACTATCCTTAGATTTGAATCATACCCCGTTGCATGTTCTGGTTTGACCTTGTATTGCATCTGGAAACTAACATTGCCCTTAAATTTTATTCTATAGTATCTCTTAATAAATAGTTTCTGTGTAAAACTGTGATTTGTGTTTACTATAAAATTAAAAGCATTTGTCCAAGTAGTTTCGTTTTCTCCTCTGTATTCAAAACTTTCAATATTATCTAAATTGCTACCATTTATGCCAACAACTTCTAATTTTTCTGTTCCATCAAGTCTTACATCACTCTCAATGGAAGTCTCTGTTCTAAAGTAAAAATATCCGTCATCTAAAGAAAAATTTAACTCACCACTCATTCCATTGTAATTTGATCCGTTTGAATGCGTTAAATATATGGTTGCAAAGCCTGGGAAAGTATCCTCTACATCACCACCCATGGTTGGCACAATAAAAGCAGCCACTAAAGTTGCAACTAGTAATAATGATAATATATATTTTTTCATCTCTAACTCCCTTTCTGAGAATTTCTCACCTAATAATATAACATATTTCAATTATGAATTGTGATAAAAAAAGCGGAAACACTAGGTCTCCGCTTTGTAGAGGCGCGTACCAGATTTGAACTGGTGATAAAGGTGTTGCAGACCTCTGCCTTACCACTTGGCTAACGCGCCGTATTTAACAACTCAAGTATTATAACAACTCATATAATTATCGTCAAGGTTTAGCTAAATGCTCATTTATGCAGTAAAAATACCTGTGATAATCTTCTGAATTAGGTTGTTATCGTAAATCCAACTCAATACATCATTGCTAGCAATGCCATCGCAAATCATTTTGCCCCAGTCGGTTGTACTAAATACTGTAACTACAATGCAAGCAATCCAAATGATGAATACTGACTCGATCAAGCCTACCAATCCACCGCCAGCTGCGTTAAATGCATGAATAACTGGTAGTTTGGTAATTAAATCCATCACTCTTATTAACACTTTTAGCAAAATAAAAATAATTATAAACAATAGGATGAACGAAAGTGCTCCTATGATCATATCCGTCAAAGCTTTTGTGAGATAATCAGCAAAACTGTTCACTTTCATCTCAGCATAGCTATTTTTTGTATTGTTTTCATTTAATGATGACTTTACAGAATCTGGAAGTGGCAAATCATCTATTATTTTCTCTTGCGATTCTACGCCAGTATCTGTAGCGCTCTTTGTCGCATCCTTAATGTTTCCTGCCACATACTCATCTACTCTCGCATACACTCCATCGTACACCGGAGATGCCGACAAAGTCTGCTTAGCTATAGGATTTAGGAAATTTACCAAAATAAGCACAATAAAAATAGAACCGAATGATAAAAGCATTCTAACTAATCCCTTTTTCATTCCGTATATAACCATAAAGAGCATAAATGCTCCCACAATTATCAATATGATATTACCCATCATTGTACTTGTCATCGTTTCGTCTTTCTTCTATATAATACTAATCTAATTCAATCTCTTCCGCTCTGTCGTTATATGTAACTAAAAAGTCTGTATCACTATCAAGCGGAATAATGTCTGTAACGGATTTCTTAAATGTAGTCTTGAATTTTTCTACTCCATGCTTAGACATTATCAAAGCATTTTTGTCATTATACATTAAAACATTTTTGTCTGCAAATTTAATAGTATCAAACGCGAGGCCTACTTCTTCATTCATCTTTTCACTAAGCCCTGTGTTGTAAACTATCACTCTATAAGGTTTGTTATCGCTCTTATTTTTAAACACAAGGCCAATGTAGTCTTCATCGTAAAAGACTTTCTGCGCTTCGCCATTATACTTTTCTTCTTCATCTATCTCTGGTTCATCGCCCACTTTGTAAACAGTGATTCTGTTTTCGCTCACTGCTACTGCTGTGGATGAATCTGTAAAGTTCACAAATGGAACTAACTCATCTTTGTATTGTTTAAATGTAGCAACCACTCTGTCCTTTTTGTTTTTGCCAGGACTGCCAAAGTTGTAAAATACCACTTTGCTCTTAATAGATCCCGCAGCCACTTCCACATATGAAACAATCATCTTTTCTCCGTCGTCCGACAAAGAGAAATTAAGTGGATATCCATTTTCAATAAGAAGTGATTTGTGAGAAACCAAAAGATTTCCTTCTTTATCAAATACTTCAATATAGTTTACATCTTTATCTTTAAGTAGCGCAGCTACTACACCTTGCTCTGCAATCTCTGCTTTTGCAATAGGATATGTAGTAGTGACACTTCCCTTCTTTCCGTCTTTTGTAAAAATTTCAATATCATTAGCGTTCTTGTCAGCCACGCACAAATAGTCTTCGCAGATATCTACCAAAGGATTTTTCATCTCATATGACTCATCCCACAAAGTAGTGTCTCCATCTAAGTATGATATTCCGTTTCTACTATATTTAACTATCTCTCCTTCAAAAGGAAGGAATTTGCTACTCTCACCGCTCTTCATCTCGATTTTGTCTACTACTTTGTAGCCGTCGTATGTTTTGAAGCGGTTAAACAAATATATAGCAAGCACAACTAAAAGCACGCAAAGAATAATCAAGCCCACTTTCACTCTAGTCTTAGTCATAAAACCTCTAGTAGCTTGAGCAGCCTTAGTATTTCTAGCTTCTCTAGTTTTTCTTTTCAGTTTTCTTTTAATGTTTTTAGCCATGTTAACTCCCGACAAATAGTTTACCCTAAATCAACTATACTGCCAAGTACTTCTCCTATAGGTTCATTCACCACAAGATTGGCAATACCATCTTTGCCGGTGCTGTCTTTATTTATTAAAACAAGTTTGTTTCCTCTGTAATAATCAACCAGTCCTGCTGCTGGATAAACTGTAAGAGATGTGCCTCCCACTATCAACATATCCGCATTGGCAATAGCCTCCACAGATTTTTGAATAGTGACATTATCTAGTCCCTCTTCGTATAGCACAACGTCAGGCTTAATCATTCCGCCACACTCACATCTAGGAACTTGATCCATCTCCAATATATCTTCAAAGCCATAGAACTTTCCACACTGCATACAATAATTTCTATGCACTGATCCGTGAAGTTCATAGACTTCCTTGCTTCCAGCCGCTTGGTGAAGTCCGTCGATATTCTGAGTAACTACAGCCTTTAATTTACCCATTTCCTCTAGCTTAGCTAGCGCCTTATGTGCAGGGTTAGGCTCAACTCCTTCTATCAACATCTTCTCTCTATAAAATCTATAAAACTCATCTGGCTTGTTCATAAAGAATGTGTGACTAAGTATAGTCTCTGGTGGATAATCCCACTTCTGGTTATAAAGTCCGTCCACACTTCTAAAGTCTGGCACGCCTGATTCCGTACTTACTCCGGCTCCGCCAAAGAACACAATATTATCCGATCCATCAATCCATTCTTTTAACTTTAAAACATTCTCGTTCATAAAGCACCTCCGTACATTCTCTTTTTGTATTATAACACTTATGCGAAGTGTGCTCTATAACTATTCAACACTAAATTCCAAATCTGCCAGTTTTATCACATCACCTTTCTCAATCTCTTTTATCTCGTGAGGCTTTAGTCTTTCATCATTCACAAAAGTTCCATTTGTAGAGTTCAAATCTTCTATGGTATAAACTCCCATCTCGCAATTTAACCTAGCATGAACTCTACTAACCACATTGCTACTAACTTTATAGTCACTGCTTCTTTTACTCTTTCCGATTATGTACGGATACTTATTAGGGGCTACCAAAATATTTTGCTCGCGGTTAATGCTTTTTAATACTATATATTCAGCTGCGCTTGAAGTTAGCAGCACTGTGGCATCTTCATCTGACAGATTATCAGTATCAAAACTAAAGTTTTCCTCAGTTTCTTCTATATATAAACTATCTTCACTTTCCTCTCTATCTTTACGAAAAAAATTTTTAATAGTCTCAAAAAATGATTTCTTTTTTTCTTCCTCGCTATCTTCTTCGTCTTCTTCTATTTCACAATCTTCATCTTCTAAAACTATAGGTTCTGGCTTTTCTTTTGAGTCCAATGCAAACTCCAACAACTCTTCTAGAGTAAAATCATCTCTAGATGCAACCTCTTGCATTCCATAGGCTAAAGCCACTGCATCCTTGTCATTATAATTAACATAGTCTAGAACTTGGTTGAACAAGGTCTTAATCTGCAACGAGAAGTCTTCTCCCTCATCAGGGCAGTAACAGAAACAATACTGTTTTTGCTTTGCTTTATAATAAATATAATTGAAATCAAATTTAATGTTATCTTCGCATAACAAATACTCTCTCAAACTATCGCTTAACTGCTTTATTGCCAGAGTGAATTTTACTAATTCTTCACTTCTCATTAAGCTTCTCTCAAAAATACTGCTCAAGTTTGACATTCCTGTTATGTCGTACAATAATTCTTTTTCATTATTGATATTTCTTATCGTAATGGGAACAATTCCGCTAATATTGTTATTCATAATCATTTGAATTTGATAATTTCCTTCATCAAACTTCAATCCTTTTGCAGATAAATATTTTTCATTTCCTTCTTTTTTTATTTCAAACTCCATTGTCATCCCTCTCATTTTTTTATTCCGTCTTTGACTGCTTTAAACAAATACATTTTGTCGATAGGCATTTTTCTTATTACTTCTACTTCCTGACTTCCCACTATTGTAGGCAATATTTTGTTTAAATATTTAATTCCGCCATTCTCTTTTTCCGAAACCTTACATACAAATTTATTTATATCTCCTGAAACATTTGCAGTGGGAATAGTTACAAACACGGGCGTTTTTTTCAATGTGGAATAAGTTATTTTTTGACACTCATCTTGATCTTTGTCTGCTCCTTCCACTAGTCCAGAATATGTATAGGCTTTTATTGTTACTATGTCATGAAGATATAAGCTGAAATAGACCATGCTACATATCAGCACGAGAATTATAGTGAACACTATGGCAGTTTCTACCGTCACTTCCGCCTTGTTCCTTCCTACTCATTCTTTTATATATTTTCTTTCTTTTCTTTTTCTCACATATCTTTTGAATCTATTTTTTATTGTTAAATAATTCATAGTTTTCCCCCAGTCAAAACGGCCACTAGCACATTAGCCACTAAAGCAAATGGAGCAAGTGGCAATTTTGACTTTAAGTTAAAGTATTTTAAACAAATACCACTTATAGCGTAAATATTAAAAAGGATAAATGTCCAAATCAAAACCGGAATCAGAAACATTCCTCCCTCCAGTGCGCCAATTGTCATAATAATCCAAGCATCCCCACGCCCAATCTTTTCCTTAGTGATAATCGAAAGGATAAAGGCAATTGATCCTATCAAAATACCTAACCCTACATTTCTAGTCGGTACATCTCTAAGAATAGCATGCACAATGATGGCCGCCGCGGAACTTATTCCACATACCCATGTGTAAATATATTTCCCTTTAATGTCTGTAACAGTACATATTGCTAAAACTATTGTTGTACAAATTATAAAAATCATATTATCCCCCACATGATGAACATGGGCTTTTGTCTCCCACA
>CAMVRH010000062.1 GCA_947169835.1 uncultured Lachnospira sp.
TATCTCCAAGTTCTTTTTTTAATCTTTATAATCTCAAGTTACTAACCCTCTCAATTCGCTTGAAATTATTTTTTTTGCATTGCTTCATCAAAAGCCTTAAGCGCTTCTTTCTGCTTAGAATTTAGTTTCTTAGGAACATCTACTTCAAAAGTAATGTAGTGGTTTCCTCTGCTCTTTGGATTGTGAACATTGCAAACACCCTTACCTTTTAGTCTAATGCGGGTACCGTTTTGTGTTCCTGCTTTCACAGTAGTCTTAACTGGACCATCCACTGTATCCACTGTCAATTCAGCGCCCAATGCTGCTTGTGCAAATGAAATGTGCTCGTTAGTGTAAATGTCCATTCCTTCACGACCGAATTTTGCCGAAGGCGTAACTCTAATATTAACAAGCAAATCACCTCGAGGTCCGCCGTTAGTTCCTGGCTCACCTTTGCCGTGAATTCTAACCATGTTCATATCATCAACGCCCGCTGGGATATCAACCTCAATCTCCTTCTTAGTCTGCTTCCAGCCAATGCCTCCGCAGTCAGGACATTTCTCCTTAATGATCTGGCCTGTTCCGTTACAATCTGGACAAGGAGCGGTTGATTGCATTACACCAAGCATAGTTTGTCTTTGAACAGTAACCATTCCTTGACCGCCGCACTTTGGACAGGTCTCCGGTGAAGTTCCTGCTTTGGCTCCTGTGCCGTGACACGATTCGCAATCTTCCTTGAAGTCAATCTTGATTTTCTTCTTCACACCATTGATTGCTTCTTCAAAAGAAATTCGCATCATTATACGCACATCAGCTCCACGCATAGGTCCGTTGCTGCGACCTCTACGTCCGCCTCCGCCAAAAATGTCGCCGAATATATCGCCGAATCCGCCAAAGATATCGCCAAAGTCAAACTGAGTAAAGTCAAAGCCTGCACCTGGGTTTCCACCTTCAAATGCTGCGTGACCAAACTGATCGTACTGTTTGCGCTTCTCAGCATCACTTAGTACAGCATAGGCTTCAGATGCTTCTTTAAACTTTGCTGCTGCTTCTTCTTTAGTCTTTTCGTCTTTGTCGGCATTCACATCTGGATGATATTTCTTAGCAACATTTCTGTATGCTTTTTTTATTTCAGCCTCACTGGCGTTTTTGTCTACGCCTAAGACTTCATAATAATCTCTTTTATTTGCCATTATCGCTTCCTCTTCTTAATCGCACAAATGTTATGGGCGCATTTACCCATAACACTTGCGAATTATTGTTTTTTATACTTCTTCGTAGTCTGCGTCTTCTACGTTGTCATCTTGTGATGCACCTGCATCTGCTGCTCCCTCAGCCTGCTGTGCTGCCTGAGCTTCCTGTGCAGCCTGCTCATACATCTTTGTGAATACTGGCTGACTAGCGTTCATAAGTTTTTCCTGAGCATCTTTGATTTCCTGAACTTGCTCATCTGTTAGTTCTTCTGTCTCTTTGTATTTCTCTAAAACTGCCTTTAGAGCATCAACTTCAGCTTGAACCTTAGATTTGTCATCTTCAGTAATCTTGTCGCCTGCTTCTTTGATAGCCTGCTCTGTACTACTTACGATAGCTTCAGCACCGTTCTTTGTTTCAACAGCTTCTTTACGTTTCTTATCCTGAGCCTCGAATTCCTTAGCTTCGTTTACAGCTTTCTCGATGTCTTCCTCTGACATGTTTGAACCAGCTGTAATTGTAATGTGCTGTTCTTTTCCTGTTCCTTTGTCTTGGGCTGTTACGTTTACGATACCGTTTGCATCAATATCGAATGTAACTTCGATCTGAGGGATTCCTCTTGGAGCTGGTGCGATACCATCCAAACGGAATCTTCCAAGACTCTTGTTATCTCTAGCAAACTCACGCTCACCCTGTACTACGTTGATATCAACGGCTGACTGATTGTCTTCAGCAGTTGAGAAGATTTGACTCTTCTTTGTAGGGATTGTTGTGTTTCTCTCGATCAAGTGAGTAGCTACACCACCCATTGTCTCGATTGAAAGTGTAAGTGGAGTTACGTCTAGTAGTAAGATGTCTCCAGCACCTTCGTCGCCTGCTAATTTACCACCCTGGATTGAAGCACCAAGTGCAACACACTCGTCAGGGTTAAGTGTCTTAGAAGGCTCTTTGCCTGTAAGCTGTTTAACCTTATCCTGTACTGCTGGGATACGTGTTGAACCACCAACTAATAGAACCATTCCTAGGTCTGAAGCGCTGATTCCTGCATCCTTCAATGCGTTTTGTACAGGTGCTACTGTTCTCTCTACAAGGTCGTGTGTTAGCTCGTCGAACTTAGCCTTTGTAATAGTCATGTTCAAGTGCTGTGGACCTTGCTCGTTTGCTGTGATGTATGGAAGGTTGATGTCAACCTGAGAAGCTGATGATAATTTCTTCTTAGCATCTTCTGCCTCAGCCTTAACTCTCTCCATAGCCATCTTATCTGTATTTAGATCAATACCAGTCTTTGACTTAAAGTCTTCAACCATGTAATCCATAATCTTCTTATCAAAGTCGTCACCACCTAGTTTGTTGTCACCAGATGTTGCAAGTACTTCGATAACACCGTCACCGATATCAATGATTGATACGTCGAATGTACCACCACCTAAGTCGTATACCATAATCTTCTGCTCGCCTTCGTTATCAAGACCGTAAGCCAGAGCTGCTGCTGTTGGCTCGTTGATAATTCTCTTAACATCAAGACCAGCAATCTTACCAGCATCCTTTGTAGCCTGACGCTGTGCATCGTTAAAGTAAGCTGGAACAGTGATAACTGCTTCTGTTACTTTCTCTCCAAGGTATGCCTCAGCATCTGCTTTTAATTTTTGAAGTACCATAGCTGAAATAGCCTGTGGTGTGTACTCTTTACCTTCGATAGTTACTTTGTAGTCACTACCCATATGTCTCTTAATTGATGAAACTGTACCGTCTGCGTTTGTTACTGCCTGACGTTTAGCGTTGTCACCAACTAATCTTTCGCCATCTTTCTTAAATGCTACTACTGAAGGAGTTGTTCTTGATCCCTCAGCGTTTGTGATAACAGTAGGTTCTCCACCTTCCATTACTGCCACACATGAATTTGTTGTTCCTAAATCAATACCTATTATCTTGCTCATTTTTATTACCTCCTAAAATCAACTTTAGATTATTTTCTTAATTTGCTACTTTCACTAAACTGTGTCTTATTACTGTGTCGTGAAATTTGTAACCTTTTTGAAGTACTTCGATGATTACGTTTTCGTCGTACTCATCATTTTCTTCATGCATCACTGCGTTGTGCAGTTCTGGGTCAAACTCTTTGCCTTCGGCTTCTATCTCTTCCACACCCATATCTTTAAGTGCGTCTGTAAGCTGCTTGTAGATTAGGTTCATTCCCTCGCCCACAGGAGACTTTAGTTCTTCCTCGCTCAAAGCATCAATTCCTCTTTCGAAGTTATCTACTATAGGAAGGAGTTTCTCAATTATGTTTTTCTCTCCCATCTCATAGTTTTGAATCTTTTCTTTTTCATTTCTGCTTCTGAAGTTTTGGAATTCAGCAAAAAGTCTTGTGTACTTGTCAGTCATCTCATCTAGTTCTTCTTTAAGTTTTTCTTTCTTACTCTTTTTCTTTTCTTTCTTCATCGCATCGATTTTTTCATCTTCTTTGTGCTCTGGCATTTCATGTATATGCTCTTCCTTCGATGAAGTCTCCTCATTTACCTCCTCTGTATTGGCATCATTTGTCTCGTCAAGATTAGCCTCATTAATTTTCTCTTCACTCATTTTCTGATGCTCCTTTCTCTACCGAGTCGTCAATCACTTCATTAGTGCTTTCAGTTATTTGCTCGATAGCTTTTTTTGTTTTGTCTTCTAGGGCTTTTCTAGCCTGTTTATTTAAAGCAGTTTTTGATTCGAATGAATCTTTGATCTGCTCTTTTACATCTCTTAATGTTTCAACTACTCGTTCGTAATCCATTCTCTTTGGACCAATAATTCCGATGGTTCCTTTGAAGCCGTCTTCCAATTCGTATGTGGCCGTCACCACTGAACAATCCTTCATTTCCTGGATTGGAGTCTCGCTACCAATGTAAACTTGGATTCCTGTGTTATCATCACCATCTTTTACCAACTCAGTAAGCTGTGACTTCTCCTCCAAAGTAGTTAAAAGCTTGCTCGCTCTTTCCTTATCTGAAAGCTCTGGATATTTGAAAATGTTAGTGGCGCCTGAAGTGTAAATCTTCATCTGCTCTTCTGTAGCGATTGCTTCAGTGATTGCTTGCATCACTTCATTTACCAAATGCTCCATCTTTCCAGCCTGCTTTGTAAGTGCTGTTATAACTCCAAGGTTTATCTCCTCTAGCGTCAAACCAGCAAGCGCAGTGTTTAGAGCGACATTCAGTCTTACTATCATCTCCTGGTTAACATCTTCCTCAACATCAAGGATTTTGTTAATCACTCGATTCTTATCAGAAACTACTGTCAAAAGAAGTTGTTTGTCTTCTAAGAGAGAAAGTTGAACAAACTTGATTTTGTTTCCAAGTGACTTTGGCGTAGTAACCATTGTTGCGTAATTTGTGTTGTTCGCCAAAACCTTTGCCATATTTTCCATCATGGCATCAACTTTGTCCATCTTCTCTATGATTAGTTCTTCTCTCTCAGAAACTTTCTTCTCACGCTCATCTATCTGCTTTAGCATATGATCAACGTAGAATCTGTAGCCTTTGTCGGTAGGGATTCGACCCGATGATGTATGAGGTTGAACGATAAATCCGTCTTCCTCTAGGTCTGACATTTCGTTACGAATAGTGGCTGAACTTAGGTTCAAATCACTGTTTTTTGAAATGGTTCTTGACCCCACTGGCTCTCCAGTTTCCAAATAGTTTCTAATGATAGCGTCTAATATTTTTTCTTTTCTTTCATTTAATTCCATGGGAGCTCCTCCATGTTTTTCATATTATTAGCACTCAACTAAGTCGAGTGCTAATTGCTATCTGTATACAGTATATACCTTTTGGGGTAAAAGTCAACAATTTAATTGTTAAATAAGTGTTAACAATAAATGTACAAAAAAAGAGAGAAACTTTAGCAATTTCTCTCCTTATTTTCATTCTGTTACCTTTTATTATTAATCTATTTTATAAGTATAAACTTCAGATATTTCTTCCTTATAACCTTTGTAGAAGCCTTTAGGCATTCCTAGCACTATTTTTGCTCCTCTATTATAAAGCAAGAACATCTTCTTGTTCTTTTTATCAAATGAAAGACCTTCTATTTCACCCTGTCTTTTTACATCGTCAAAGGTTCTCTCCAAAACTACAGTGGCAAATGTAGACTTCTTATCAAACTTTGTTCTATATAGGTGATCACATTCTTTGTAGTCAGCATCTCCATCATCGGCTGTCAAATAATAATCGCCATCGTAGTAAGCTACACCCTGAATCCATTGCGGAGGCATTTGCATATGGACTTTGCCAATGTATTTGCCTGAATCTAAGTCATAGTTATATAAGTATCTTCCACTCTCTTCTCCTACCCAAGAGCACATACATACTGTTTTGTTGTCAGGATTAACCGCTATGCCTGAACATTCTTTTTGTCCACTCTTGCTCTCAAAGTTGAAAGTTCTCTTAAGTGTCAAACTATCCGTATCATAAACGGCTATCTGTATGTTTTTACCTACGCCATCCATAAAGTACTCAACACCTAAGTAAAGTTCATGATTATAAACATCAATATCACCAATATGATTTACTTGCTTCTTATAACCGACAAATGGCTTATCATTTTCCTTTACCACTTTCCAGTTTTTATCGTACTTAGTAAGCGTGGTACTTCCACTTACATAGTAAAAACCGTCTTCGTAGCAGACACCTTGTCTTCCGTTTACTCTTACAGCTTTTTGCAGACTGTATTCATTTTTAGGTAGCATATCACTTTCGTTTTGTTCCGGTCTGGCTGAAGAAGTATTTGACTTACTACCGCATCCTACTAGCATTCCTCAAAATCTCAAGGGATATCACATAATATTTTATACGAAGATGCAAATG
>CAMVRH010000063.1 GCA_947169835.1 uncultured Lachnospira sp.
GGCTAAGGCTAAAGGAATTGAGTATATCAACCTCTTTGCTGTGGACAACGTATGCCAGAGAATGGTTGATCCATTGTTTGTCGGTGCAATGTTAGATGGCGGATATGTGTCTGCGTCAAAGGTTGTATCTAAGGCAGCGCCTGAAGAAAAGGTAGGTGTGCTTTGTCTAGAAGATGGAAAGCCATCTATTGTTGAGTACTATGAATTGACAGAAGAAATGAGATATGAGACTTTGCCTGATGGCAGTCTTGCATATAAAGATGGAGTAATTCTAAATTATTTATTCTCAATTAAGGCATTAGAAGAGAATATGAACAACAATTTAGTTACTCACGTAGTTAAGAAAAAGATTGAGTGCTTAGATGAGAATGGAAATGCTAAAAAGCCAGAGACTGAGAATGGTTATAAGTTTGAGACTTTGGTTTTAGATATGATCCACGATATGGATAACTGCTTGGCTTACGAAGTGGTAAGAGAAAAAGAGTTTGCGCCTATCAAAAATAAGACTGGTGTTGATTCTGTGGATACAGCAAAAGAACTACTTAAGAAAAATGGAGTTGAATTATAAATGAAAAAGGTACTTGAGTTAATAACTGAAGAGTTTAAGAAAGCGTTTGAGGAAAAGGGCTATGATGAATCACTAGCGATAGTTGGTGTTTCTAACAGACCCGACCTTTGCGAGTTCCAGTGTAACGGAGCAATGGCTGGCGCCAAAAAATATGGTAAAGCACCTATAGCTATTGCAGAAGATATAGTGGACTTCGTCAAAGACAACGAAATGTTTTCTAAAGTGGAAGCCATTAATCCTGGCTTTATTAATATTGACTTAAACAACGAGTTTGTTGCTAACTATTTAAATGATTTGGACAAAGAAGATAACTTTGGCGTAGAAAAGCAAGACAAGACTATTATTGTGGACTACGGCGGAGCAAACGTTGCTAAGCCTTTGCACGTTGGACATTTGCGTTCGGCTGTTATTGGCGAGAGCATTAAGCGTATAAAGAAGTATATGGGCAACAACGTGATAGGTGATGTTCATCTAGGAGACTGGGGTCTTCAGATGGGTCTTATCATTATGGAATTAAAGAGTAGAAAACCTGACCTTCCATACTTTGACGAGGACTTTGACGGTGAATATCCTGACTCAGCTCCATTTGATATTTCAGAGTTAGAAGATATTTATCCTGCGGCCAGTGCAAAGGCAGCAGAGGATGAGGAGTTTAAAGAGGCAGCTGGAGAGGCTACCAGAAAACTTCAGGATGGTTACAAGCCATATCGTGCTATTTGGAATCATATAATGGATGTGTCACTAGCAGATCTTAAGAAAAACTATGACAGATTAGATACACACTTTGACCTTTGGAAAGGTGAGAGTGATGCAAATCCATATATTGAAGATTTGATTCAGGAATTAGTGGACAAAGGACTCGCCTTTGAGAGTGAGGGCGCTTTGGTAGTTGATATAAAAGAAGATGGGGATAAGAAAGAGTATCCACCATGTATCGTAAGAAAGTCTGACGGAGCAGCACTTTATGCCACATCAGATTTAGGAACTATTATTGAGCGTGAAAAGTTATATGAGCCTGATGAATATATTTACATTACAGATAAGCGTCAGGAACTTCACTTTACACAAGTGTTTAGAGTGGCAAAGAAGGCTGGATTTGTAACAGAGGACCGCGATATGAACTTTATCGGATTTGGTACAGTGAACGGCAAAGACGGCAAACCTTTCAAGACTCGTGACGGCGGTGTTTATCGTCTAGAGTATTTGATTGATGATATAAACGAAGCAGTTTACAACAAGATGAAAGAGAATAAGTCCTTGGACGATGCAGAGGCTAAGAAAGTTTCTGAAATAGTTGGGCTGGCTGCGCTTAAGTATGGTGATCTATCAAACCAGGCAAATAAAGATTATATATTTGACCTTGAGAAGTTCGCTTCATTTGAAGGAAACACAGGACCATACATTCTATACACAATAGTTCGTATTAAATCAATTCTTGAGAAATACAAAGCAGAAGGTGGAAGTGTAGATGGACTTGAGATTAAAGCTAGCGACAATGAAACACAAAACAAACTAATGCTAGAGATTTCTAAGGTTAATGAAGTGATAGAGTCAGCTGCTGAAGAACTTGCACCTCATAGAATCTGTCAGTATATTTATGAATTATCAAATGTGTTTAACAGTTTTTATCACAACACTAAGATATTGGCAGAAGAGGATGAAGAAAAGAAGAAGGGCTATATTGCTTTGCTCCAACTCACAAAGAAAGTGCTAGAGACTGGAATTGATTTACTTGGATTTAGTGCACCAGATAAAATGTAAATAAAAATGGATTCGCTTTGGCGAATCCATTTATTTTTGCATTAAAAAAGGATTCCGATTGGAATCCTTTTATTATTTTTATTTCTTAGCTGACTTTTTAGTAGTTGGTACCTTCTTTGAAACTGCTGGTGTCTGCTGTTGTTTTTCAGGCTTAGCAGTAGTGTACTGTACGTTAGGGTCTGTAGCTTGGATAAGTACCTGTCTCATACTTTGAATTTCTTCGCTTGAATATGATCTAGGCTCTGTAGGTGGAGTATAACATCCAGTTTGTTTTGCAACAGATATTCCAAGATATCCTAATATTAAAAGTACAACGATAGCTGTTAAAGCATAAGGTACAATTTTCTTTAATTTAGCTAAAACTTTGTTCTTTTTTTGTGGATTTTTGCGGTTTTGTTTCTGTTGTTTATATTTGTCAACTTTTGCCTGACTCATTGTTTTTACCTCTCAATAATAAAAAATCTTTTAATATTATAAAACAAACTCAACTGTAAAACAAGAACTAATTATGTTATACTGAAATGCGAGAATTAAAGGAGATTAAAGGCATTTGAGCAAGTATAATTATATAATTTTTGACTTGGATGGAACGCTAAGCGACTCCAAAGAAGGCATCACGAAAAGTGTGCAGTATGCCTTGAAAAAAGTTGGAATAATAGAAGAAAATTTAGAAGATTTAGAACATTTCGTAGGACCACCTATGTTGGAATCATACATAAACAATTATGGCATGTCTAAGGATAAGGCTCTAGAGACACTAGGTTATTATAGGGAGAGATATGTTCCTATAGGTTTGTATGAAACTAAAGCATACCCTGGTGTTAAGGAAATACTAGAGGCTGTAAAACAATCAGGTGCCAAAATAGGTATGGCTACATCTAAACCAGAGGGCATGGCTATAGAGGTGGCTAAATATTTAGAAATAATTGACTATTTTGACAATATTTGTGGAGCTGATTTACACGGCCCCGTACAAACAAAATCCGATGTGCTAAACAAACTGTTTAATACAACAGACTTCGTCAAAGAACAATCTGTTCTAGTGGGAGACACTAAATATGATATGGAAGGAGCCAATGAGGTGGGTATTGACTCTGTTGGAGTTTCCTGGGGTACAGGCACAGAAGAAGAAATGAAAGAATATGGCGCTAAAGAAGTGTTTGATGATTATAAATCTTTGATTGATTATTTACTAGGAGAGTGAAGTGAAGAATAGAGAAAAAGTTACAATTGGACATTTGTGGGGAGCTTTCTATCCAGTGCTTATGTATTTAGGCATTACTGTGGTAGCGGGCATCATTTTGACATCTATTGCTATTTTCCAAGGACAAATCACCATTGAAAACAAAACAGTAGATTTTGGAAATATTGAAAATGACTTTAGTTTAATGATGACTTTCTTTGGCGGAATAATGACAATTCCGCTACTTATTCTAATAAAGCATCTTGATATTAAGAAACAAAGAATGATAGGAGCATATGGATATAAATCTGTATTTTTTGCAAAGTACTTGTTTATCATTCCATTTGCAATTGCATTTATGTATGCAGCCAATATGGTTGTTGTTATCTTAGAAACACTTATACCTAGCATTGCACATTCCTTTGACGAAACCGCTCAGGTTATATACGGTTCGAGCATTGGAATGCAGATTGCCACAGCAGTTATTGTTGGTCCGATAGTGGAAGAATTGATCTTTAGAGGATTGATGTATATAAGACTTAAAAGAATGTTTGGCGCAGGTATTTCGGCTCTAGTGACAGGGCTTGTGTTTGGACTGTTCCATATGAATATTTCTCAGGGCATTTATGCGTTTATATTTAGTTATGGCGCAATATTTGTCTACGAAAGATATAAGAATATTTGTGCACCAGTACTATTTCATATGTCGGCGAATGCTATTTCAGTACTTGTAACTTTTATATATAAAGATTATAATACTTCAGCAGGAAGCAATACTTCTAGCTTGAGCACATCAAGCGAGTGGGTGGGTGCTTTATCTGTATTTTTTATAAGCATACTAATCAGTGGATTGTTTGCGCTATGTATGAAAAAGTGGGTACAACCACAACCTAAATAAAGGAAGATTAATATGAAATTACTAACGGTAGCAATACCATGTTACAATTCAGAAGATTATATGGAGAAGAGCATTAGAAGTGCTCTTAATGGTGGTGAAAAAGTAGAAGTGTTGATCATTGATGATGGTTCAACAGATTCAACATTGGAAATCGCAAAAAAATATGAGAAGAAATTTCCTAGCATAGTTAAGGTTATTCATAAAGAAAACGGCGGACACGGAGATGCTGTTAATTCTGGTATTAAAAATGCTACAGGAATTTACTTTAAGGTTTTAGATAGTGATGATGTACTTGGTAAAAAAGCTATGACCAAAGTTCTCAATTTCTTGGAGAAAGCAGTTGAAACTGATATGGACATAGATATGGTCATTACAAACTTTATGTATGACAAGCAGGGCGTTAAGCGCAAGAAGGTTATGAAGTATAAATCAGCTATGCCTGTGGAAAAAGTCATCACTTGGGATGATGTAAAGTTTGGACAGACACAGTATCTTTTGATGCACTCTGTTATGTATAGAACAGCGGTGCTAAGAGCATCTAGTCTTGAACTTCCAAAGCATACATTCTATGTAGATAATATTTATGTATTTACACCATTACCATATGTTAATAAGATTTATTACTTAGATGTTGTATTCTATAAATATTACATTGGTAGAGATGATCAGTCAGTTAATGAGTCAGTAATGATTAAGAGACTTGATCAGCAGTACCGTGTAACAAAGATTATGCTAGATGATTACTGTGCTATGCATATCACAAATGATAAACTAGACAAAGTTTTGGTTCATTACTTCGATATGATGATGTGTGTATCCACAATAATGTCTATAAGAGAGGGCTCAAAACTACGCCTCAAAGACAAAGAAGAACTATGGGAGCACTTACAACTTAAAAACCCAGAACTATATAAGAAGGTTAGAAAATCAGTTTTAGGTAGATCTATGAACTTGCCAGGAAAGTATGGAAGAAAGACTTCAGAGTTCTTGTACAAAGTAGTTCAAAAGATTTTTGGATTTAATTAAAAACTCTATAAACTTATATAAAAAACATTGCCAATGCAAATAACAGAAATTTGCGTATGGCAATGTTTTTTATTATATAATTTTATTGTTAATTAGATTCTCCAAAGTCGAAATTCTTAAAAGCAATTTTTAAAATAAAAAAGTAAAGAACAAATGATAGAAGTGCTCCAGTTACTAAGTCTACAATTGAGTGTTGCTTTAAGAAAATAGTTGATAGACAAATGCATATTGTTAAAATAAGTGAGCCTATCTTAATTCGTTTGCCGACTTTACTCTTTAATCCTTGACTATGTACTAAGCAAATGTGAGCTGATATAGTAGCAAACACATGTATACTTGGTAGTACATTAGTAGGCGTGTCTGTTGTATATAAAAATCTAACTATGTTGCCCAAGAAGTTGTG
>CAMVRH010000064.1 GCA_947169835.1 uncultured Lachnospira sp.
CCGCCGGAGAATCCGCTTGAGGCTGCAGACGCTGCTGCTTTCACCATCGCTTCAGTTCTCAAATGTTGAATTGGATCTCGTAATCCTGATAACAACATTGAGTTGAAGTAGAATGCATTCCAATACATCGCATTGTATCCGTAATACCATGTTGGTGGTTTAACCTTCAAATTCTTGAACTGTTTTGCCCAATGATCCGAAAGACCGAATACCATTGCGTATGGCAATACATTAAAGAAATACGATGGGTCTTCATCTATTAACATCTGAAGTTTTTCAATTTCTGCTGTCTTTATGAACTGCTTTAATCCCAATAGTTTTCCATAGTATTGTAATTTGAAATCTGTTGGAACAACTAGTCTTCCAATAAAGATTCCGTCAATTACAAGTGCCGCTACTACTCCTAAATAAACTGGGAACTTGAAGAATGTGTCTCCATCAGCAGTTGCGGCAATCATTGTTCCAATCGACACTGCCGCCAAAACCAAAAGGGCAATACAGTATGTCACCCATTTGCCTTTTGTTCTAACTTTATCTTGTCCATATGAAACAAGTCTGAATAATCCAAGCGCTAGAACTGCAATAGCACTAATAGCGCCGAAAATTAAGTTTTCTTTCAATGAAATCATACTACTTGTAGCGAGTGCGCCAAAGTACGCTGCGCACGCCAAGAACAATAATGCTCCCGCTTTAACTTTGCCAGTTGATAGCTGCTTTTCTCCTCTAAACTCAGCACCAAGATTTTGCTTTGCCGAAGAAAAACTGTCCGAGAAGCTTCTTGGCAAGTCATCTAAGTTTCTAGGATTTGTTGCAAACAACGCGTCAAACAAAGTTCTCTGATAAAGTGGTGCATCCGCTGGCAACTCTTTTACCTTATGGAGCAATAATGACGCATGCTTTCCTTCTCTTCCTTTTTTGTCTGGAACTTCTTCAATGGTTAAATAACCTTGCTCGCCCCACCAAGGAATAAGAGAGATTAAATCAATATCGTCAGCCATCTCGTCTATAATCACACCAACCTCGGCACTGCTCATACCCTCTGGTGGATAAAATTCAACGGTCTGAACTGCGTTTTTCTGTTTCTTTAGAAGAATGTACAATAGCAACAATGCTGCAAGCGCTACTGCTACTATAAGCAATACCATAGGGATAGTTTTGCTAACAGTTTTCGCTCCGACAAAGTATCCTTCATGCACTGGACAGTACAAAGTGATAGCCTGTCTTGGAGCGATGCCTGTAGTCTCGCCTGATACTTCATCATTTGTTATATCGCACTGAACATCTAGCGAATTATCTTCTCCTCCAAATGCTCCACTGTATACTTTGAAGTTATCTACTTCCTTATCAGTAAGCGCCTCTTCAAATTTCATATCGAACGCAAAATGCTCAATATCAACATTCCAATCTGCGCCTAGCACTGAGTAGAAAATAAGGTCTCCCGTTTTAACTCTGTCATCTGGCATCACATATGTATATGAAATCTTGTAAGTTTGTGTTCCATCTACATATTCGCTCCTATTACCAATTTTGATGTCGTAGTAGTTATCTTCTACATCTGTAGAGTAGTTCCAATTTTCTACATTTACATCTTTAACCTCATTTTGATATTTAAGTACTTCCTTTTTACCATCACCTACATCTCTTTTTGCTTCCATAAAAAGAGGCATAGTTCTGTAAATACCGTGCCTGGATTCAGTAAACTGAACCTTTATAGTCTCTTCAACACTCACAGTATTATTCTTATGGTAAGTACCCTCGAATTTGTAGTCCTCTATTCTATATCCGCCCTCATCTGCGCCTACAATCACAAATGAGAATAGGCACAATACAAAGACTGTGCCTATTAAGAATAAACTCTTAATTTTTCTCATTAAAATTCCACCTTTACATTTTCGCGTTCAGCTTCTTCTTTAACCTCAAACATAGGTTTTCTCTCGAAGTGGAACATATTCGCTACGATGTTTGAAGGAACCTGCTCGCAAGCATTATTAAACTCCTTAACTGCGCCATTGTAATACTTTCTAGCATTAGCAATGTCAGCTTCTATAGATTTAAGCTGTCCCTGTAAATCTAGGAAGTTTTGGTTAGCTTTAAGATCTGGATAGTTCTCACTAAGTGCGAAGATTTGACGAAGTGCTCCAGTAATCTGGTTTTCGTCTTGCATTCTCTCTTCCACTGTCTGAGTAGCACCAGAATTTCTAGCAGCGATAACTTTTTCCAAAGTCTCAGACTCATGCTTAGCATATCCTTTAACTGTAGAAACTAAGTTAGGAATAAGGTCAAATCTCTTCTTTAGATATACATCCATAGTGGAGAATGCCTCTTCACAAGTGTTTCTCTTTCTAATCAATCCATTGTATGTTGATGCAAGCCATATAAGAATTAAAACAACAATAACCGCTATAACAATTCCTACTATTGCACCAGTTCCAAGTCCAATTAACATATCTTTTACCTCCGTTCATTTCACTAGGTTTATTATACAAAAAACACAGGCAAAATAAAAGAGCCAACAAATGTTAGCTCTTTATGTTTTTATGCATTTTTTAATTTTTCAATTCCGATTTTAATTCTCTTGATTGTCTCGTCTTTTCCTATCACATTCATAATCTCGAATGCTCCAGCTGGTGTCATCTGCTTTCCAGAAACTGCAGTACGAAGTGGCCATAAAGCCTGTCCGTTCTTGCACTCTTTCTTTGCAATATACTCAAACACCAAATCGTGTAGACCGTCCACTGAATAGTCATCAGTTCCTTCTAATATAGGAAGCAACTCTTCTAGTACCTCAAGTGAGTTTTCACTGTTTGTCTTCATCTTCTTGTGAGTGTACATCTCGATATCGTAGTCTGGCATTTCTTCGAAGAAGTCTATCATCTCTGGAATCTCTGGGAAAAGCTCGATACGAGTTTTTACCATATCCATAATCATATTTAAATCTAAATCCTTAGTGATTACTTCTTTCACATATGGAAGTGCCATCTCATAGAATTTTTCGTTGTCCATTGCTTTGATGTACTCGCCATTCATCCATTTAAGTTTGTTAATATCAAACACTGATGGGCTTTTGTTAATCTTTAAGTAATCAAAGTTTTCAATCAACTCATCTAGACTGAAAATCTCTTTGTTATCTTCTGGGCTCCAACCAAGTAGCGCAATGTAATTTACGATAGCCTCTGGTAGGAAACCTTGCTCTACTAACTCTTCGTATGAAGAATGTCCACTACGCTTTGAAAGTTTCTTGTGCTCCTCATCTGTGATTAATGGAAGATGCACATACTTTGGAACTTCCCAGCCAAATGCCTCGTATAATCTCTGGTACTTTGGCGAGGATGAAATATATTCGTTTCCTCTTACCACGTGAGTGATTTCCTGAAGATGATCATCTACCACATTTGCAAAGTTGTATGTTGGATATCCGTCAGACTTAATCAAAATCATATCATCCAACTCTTTGTTCTCAACAGTGATTTCACCGTACAAGTCATCGACAAATGTAGTCGTACCTTCTGTTGGCATATTTATTCTAATTACATATGGCTTTCCAGCATCTAAGTTTGCCTGCACCTCCTCCGGCGTCAAAGACAAACAATGCTTGTCATATACTGTAATCTCTTTTCCATCATCGCTTACTGTAGTCTTTAGAGACTCTAGACGTTCTTTGTCGCAGAAGCAATAATAAGCATCGCCTGATTCAATAAGCTTTTTAGCATACTCTAGGTAAAGGCCTGATGCCTGGCGCTCGCTCTGGATATATGGACCAAAGCCGCCGTCTTTGTCTGGGCCTTCATCGTGCTTTAAGCCAGTCTGATCTAGTGTGTTGTAAATGATATCAACAGCACCTTCCACGTATCTCTCGCGGTCAGTATCTTCTATTCTAAGTACGAAATCTCCGCCAGCGTGCTTTGCAATCAAAAACTCGTAAAGCGCTGTACGCAAATTTCCCACATGCATTTTTCCTGTTGGACTTGGTGCAAATCTTGTTCTTACTTTCATCTTAGTCTCCTTCTATAAATAAAGGCCACCATTCGGTAGCCTTTTTTGTTATTTCAAATTATTTAAATACTCTTCTGCTTTATGGATGGAATCCCAAAGCTTATCCTCCGATGAGTTATCAAAAACAAAAAGGTTCTTAATACCTTCTGGCAATGAGAAGTCTTGTCCTGCTATGTATTCATCCCAGTGTGCTAACTTCCAAGTATCTCTGTCAGAGTTTCTCTTGATCATACGAGCCTTGCAGACTTCTACGTCACACTTAACCCATACTACTACTAACTCAGCACCCTTCTTTCTAAGAAGCTCACGACGAAGGTTTTTCATATAGCCCTTTGTTCTAACCTCTCTAGTAAATGGTGCATTTATAAATACTGTATCATTGTATTCTAAAGCTTCCATAGCAATTTCCATGATACAGTCGTACTCGTAATCTCTGATTTCACTCTCAAAGAAATCAGAACTTCTGTTGTATTCTGCGTGTCCTACCTTGAAAATCTGCTTAGACAAAACAATAAGTGAATCCTTATCTAGGTATACGCAATTTTTCATCGCTTTCGCCAACTTCTTTGTAACAAATGTCTTTCCACAAGCTGGTGGCGAAGTAACTAATACTAGTTTTTTCATAATCTAAAACCTCTCTATAAAAATAGCGATTTTCATCTATAATAACATTTATTCATAAGTATAGTCAATGAATATCTGATAAAAAAATAACAATGTTTTTCACTAACAAAATGCCCATTTATGCTATAATTTTCACTAGTGAGGTAAACAATGGTAAAACTAGTAAAACAACCGGAAGTAAAAGAAAAAAAGATTAATAAAGAGCTTTTATTAAAGATTCCAAAGTATTTAGTGCCAATTCTTACTCCATTTCTATGCTTTGTTATTACAGAGTACATTTGGCGATATAAATCAAACGGAATTTTGGCTTGCAATCCATTTGCAACTATCGATCCGTTGTTGATTATTTTGAATTTGCTACTATTCTACGGATTTTGGGGTCTACTTTATGCGTTAATTGGTAGATCTAACATTGCATCATTTATTACGATTGCACTTTCTTTTATTATCGGCCTCGCCAACTACTATATTATGGACTTTAGAGGTGCACCAATCACGGCTTCAGACTTTAAAGCTTTAAAGACTGCCTTTGCCGTAGGCGGTACTTATACTTATATGCCTACTTATCAGATTTTTGTGATAGCCGGTCTTGCGATTATACTTGGAGTCTTAAATGGATTTTTCAAGTTCAAACTCCCTAGTATGAAAAAAACTTATTCTAAAATTTTAGTTCGCGTAATTCCAGCCATCTTATGTGTTTGTCTAATGGCTGGCATTGGTAATTTTGTTTCAAGACAGGATATTAGAAAGATTATACCTGCGTTTAATACTACTCTCTTTACCGGAGCTGTTATGGCTAAGGACGACGGACTTGTATTATGTTTTGTATCTACTATTCAATATACAAATGTGGATAAGCCAGATGATTACTCTAATGAGAAAGCGGAAAAGATCCTTAATGACAATAAAGATGATTCCATTTGGAAGTCTTCTACTATTTCAAAGACCGCGCCTGATACAAAGACATTTAATACTACGACAAAGAATGCAAATATTGTCGTAATTATGAATGAGTGTTTTTCTGATATTGGTGTTTTGGGAGATTTGAAAACTAATATTGATTATATGCCATACACAAAAAGTTTGATGGCCGGCGCCAAAGACACAGTGAGTGGTTACTTCTACTCTTCTGTATTAGCTGGTTCTACTGCTAACACTGAATTTGAGTTTTTGACAGGTGATACTATGGCATT
>CAMVRH010000065.1 GCA_947169835.1 uncultured Lachnospira sp.
GTTTATCCTAAAACTGTTAGTGGTGTAAGAGCTGCTAAGAACTCCGAGACTAGCGCTACCATTTCATGGGCGAAGTCAAAGGGTGCTACAGGATACACAATTTACCGTTCAGAGAAAAGTAATACTGGATATAAGATGCTTGCTAATCCAAAGGGAACATCTTACAGAGATAATACATTAAAAAAAGGAATGTATTATTACTACAAGATTCAATCTTATGGCAAAAAGAAAATCAAGAGTGAAGAACTTTCTAATTCTGTTTATGTTAGAACTTGGGAACTAAAATGGCGTGAAGAGTTCGGCGGAAATTCAGTAAATGAAAAAGTTTGGAAATACGATATTGGTGACGGTGGTTGGGGTAACCGCGAGTTACAGTATTATCGTCCAGAAAACAATATCGTTAAAGATGGAAAACTAATCATCAAAACCGAATTCCAGTATGATGAAGATGCTGAAAAGTGTGTAGATAATTCATACTTTTCAGGAAGAATGAATACTAAAGGTAATTATGATTTTAAATACGGAAGATTAGAGTTTAGAGTTAAACAGGCCAAAGGTGTTGGTACATGGACAGCTGGCTGGGCTTTAGGTAAAGATAAAGTTTGGCCAAACTGTGGTGAGATTGACGTATTCGAGACAACAAGCTCGAAGTTAAAACAGACTATACCACAATCACTTCACTGTAAGAAGTTTAACGGTATGGCAGGATCTTCAGCCAACAAGCACTTTGATACTACAGTAACCACAGCTACATCTGCTTATCATACATATGGAGTTATTTGGACTGACCACGATATTACATTTACTATCGACGGACGAGCAACAGGTAACTACAACCCAGATAACTTTGTAGTAGAAGGAAGAGGAAACCAAGACTTAACTGTTTGGCCATATTGCCAGCCATTCTACTTGATAGTAAACTGTGCTATCGGTGGAGTATTAGGTGGACAGGTTACACCAGAGTACTGGACAAAGGTTAAACAAGAAGGAGATATCGGTTTCTACGAAGACTATCTATACTATGATTGGATCAGAGTATATCAATAAAGAAAGAGAGGTGCATTATGAAGACATATAGAAAAATTATTTCAATAGTGCTTTCAGTAGCATTAGTAATGTCACTTTGCATAGTGCAAGCGCCTACAAAAACTCAAGCAGGAGTAAAAATTATCGTGGGTAAAAAATTAGATTTCGATATTGGATCAAAAGAAACAATAATCGTTAAAGGAAAAGCGAAAGCTAAATCTGCTAGCAAGAAAGTTGCTAAGATTACCAAGACTAAAAAGAGTAAAAAGCAAACTAAGATTACTGTAAAAGGTATGAAGGTTGGCAAGACTACTATTAAAGTTAAGGTAAAGAAAAAAAGCAAAAAGATTAAAGTTATTGTTAGACCTAAAACTCCAAAGAGTTTAAGAGTAGGTTTGGCAAGTGCTACTAGCGCAAAACTTACATGGTCTAAAGCCAAAGGTGCAAGCGGATATTATGTATATCGTTCAACTTCAAGAAATGGTGCATATGCTAAGATTGCAACAGTTAAGGGAACTACATATACAAATACAGGTCTAGCGCTTGGATGCTATTATTACTATAAAGTTATTGCTTATGGTAATAAGAAAATCCTAAGTGATGATTATTCAAACATTGCTTATGCTAAGACATGGAAACTCGTTTGGAAGGATGAGTTTGAAGGAACAGAGCTAGACACAACCAAGTGGACATATGAAACTGGCCATGGAGATCCATATGGTTGGGGAAATAATGAATTACAGGACTATCAGCCAGAATATAGTGGAATAGTTGATGGTAAATTAGAGATTAGACCACAGTTTGATTACAACACTACAACTGGCAAAGCCGTCGATAATTCATTTTATTCAACTAGAATGTATACTAAAAATAAATATACATTTAAATATGGAAAAGTTGAATTTAGAGCAAAGATGCCTAAGGGCCGTGGAACATGGGCTGCAGGTTGGATGCTTGGAACAGGCGCTGGTGGTGGATGGCCACAATGTGGTGAGATTGATGTATTTGAAACTACAAGTCAGATAGCTAAGACATGGATTCCTCAATCACTTCACATGAAGAAGTTCAACGGAATGCCATCAAGTTCTGGTAATAAACACTACGATTCAGTAATTGCAGATGCTACTACAGCATTCCATACATATGCAGTTGAGTGGTATCCAACATACATCAAGTTTACAGTTGATGGAAAGCAGACAGGTATTTATAATCCATCAGATTTCACTGTAGAAGAAGTACCTACAGATGATATGTCAGTATGGCCATATAAATATCCATTCTACTTGATTATGAACTGTGCAATCGGTGGTACATTAGGTGGAGAAGTTACTCCTCAGTATTGGACAAAGATTGCAACTAACGGAAATATTGAAACATATCAAGACAAGTTATACTTTGATTACGTAAGAGTATATCAATAAGATATTTATATAGAAGAAAGGCGTTGGCAAGGGCCAACGCCTTTTTTACGCGTTTAAAAGAGCAGTTGCATATAAGCATATATAATATCAGCGAGAACTAGTTCTCGCTGATATTATTATGCTTATATATATCGCGCTTGCGCGATATGAATATTTTGCGAAGCAAAATATGAATGCAATTTTTATAAAAACCACCTTTACAATACACCCTTAATAACTTATCATTAAAGGGTAAATTTTTTAGAAAGTGAGCGTATAAATAATGGAACAATACAGACTCGAAGGTAAAACTTTTGTAATTGATGATTATGACAGAAAACCTGCATTTTCAAGTTTCTTGCCAGGTTTAGCTGGTGTAAAAGGTATTCCAATGTGGACATTCTACACTAATAGAGGTCAGGGAATGAACAGTTTTGGTATTGATAATAAAGGCAATGCCATCATGGAATTCAACACAGCTAACATAGCATTTGAAAACTGTACGGTTAAAGGTTTTAGAACATTTGTAAGAGTGGATGGACAGTATTACGAGCCATTCTTCGGATACAACGATGATGCTAAACGCCAGATTCGTATGAACAAAAACAGCTTCAAAGTTATCGAGAGAAACGAGGCTATGGGAATAGAAGTAAAGGTTAACTACTTCATTCTTCCTAACGAGAGCATTGGTGCATTGGTGCGTCAGGTTAGCGTTAAAAACATTTCTGGTAAAGCAATGGATATCGAAGTTATAGATGGTCTTCCAAAGATCATTACTTCAGGTATCAACAACAGTGAGTTTAAAGAGTTGTCAAACTTGTTCAAGAGTTGGGCATACATTAAGAATATTGATAACAAGATTCCTTACTACACACTTAGAGCATCTACAGGCGATTCAGCTGAGGTGTCAGATGTAGAGGGCGGTTATTACTATCTAACAATTAGAGATAATGAACTTCAGGACGTTATTTACGATGTAGATACAGTTTATGGATATGATTTATCACTTATGACTGCACAGAGATTTAAAGAGGGCGGAGTGGACGAAGTCCTCGCCAAAGAACAGTGCTTCGCAAACAAGGTTCCTTGTGGATTCACACCTTTCAAAGAAACACTAGATGCAGATGAAAAATTAGAGTTTGATACATTTATCGGTTACGCTGGTACTCCAGAGCAGATCAATGCTAAGGCTAAGGACTTTGTAGCAGACGGATATGTTGCTAAGAAGTTTGAAGAGGCTGAAGAGTTGGCTGATAGTTTCACATCAGACGTTAAGACTACAACAGCAGCTGGCACATTTGATCAGTACATCGAGCAGTGTTACCTAGATAACTTCCTACGTGGTGGTTATCCATACGTTTTAAATAAAGATGGAAACAAATCAATCATCCACCTATTCTCAAGAAAGCACGGAGATCCTGAGAGAGATTACAACTTCTTCTCAATCGCAGCTGAGTATTACTCACAGGGTAATGGTAACTTCCGTGATGTTTCACAGAACAGAAGAAACGACGTATTCTTCAACAAAGACGTTGGAGACTTTAACGTAAAGACATTCTTCAGTTTAATTCAGGCTGACGGTTACAACCCACTTGAGGTTCGCCCAAGTCTATTCAACGTGACTGATGGAAAGATGGACGAAGTTAAAAATTATGTAAACCAGTGTATAGATGGTGATGCTTCAAAGATTATCGAAATAGTAGAAGGATCATTTACACCTGGTCAGATTTCAAATACAGTTGCTAGAAACCAAATCAACCTAACAGTAGATGATGGCGAGTTTATCGCAAACATCCTAAATAACTGTGACCAGAATATCGAGGCTGGTTTCGGCGAAGGCTACTGGAGTGACCACTGGGATTACAACATGGACCTAGTAGATAACTACTTGTCAGTGTTCCCAGACAAAAAAGATGAAATGCTATTTGGCGATAAAACTTATAAGTTCTACGATTCGGTAGCTACAGTTGTGCCAAGAGATGAAAAATATGTAATCAACAAAAAGGGCGATGTTCGTCAGTACGGCATGGAAGTAGAAGACGAAGAGAAAGAGAACATCGAAGGATTTAATAAGTGGGCTACTAACTGGAAGAAGACACCTGACAACAAGATTTACTACACAACATGTGCTGTCAAGATGATCATCCTAGCACTTTCTAAGTTTGCTCAGTTGGATGTGGACGGCATCGGTGTAGAAATGGAAGGTGGAAAGCCAGGTTGGAACGACGCTATGAACGGTCTTCCAGGATTGTTCGGTTCAGGTACTCCTGAGACATTCGAGCTTAAGAGACTTGTGGACTTTATCGTAGACAACTTTGGTACAGATGGTGACATCGTAATGCCTATCGAAATCGTAAGCTACCTAAGAGATGTAAAGGCTGCTCTAGATGAGTACAATGCTGGTTCTCTATCAGATTTCGAATACTGGGATAAGGTAGCAACTATTAGAGAAGGTTACCGTGAAAAGATTAGACTATACTTCGGCGGTGAAGAAGGTATCATCACTAAGGAAGAAGTAGTTGATATATTTAAGGCATTCAGCGATAAGATTGCTAAGGGTATCGAAAAGGCTAAAGAGATGGGTAATGGTATCGTTCCTACATACCTAACTCACGAAGTAACTGACTTCGACGAAGTCAAAGACGAAAACGGAGAGCCTGTAATTAGTCACTACGGACTTCCAAAGGCTAAGGTTAAAGCATTCAAGACTGTGGCACTTCCATACTTCTTGGAAGGTCCAGCTAGAATGATGGGATATATCGATACAGACGAGGCTAGAGAAATCTTTAACAAGGTTAAAGAGACAGGCTTGTTTGACGAGAAACTTGCAATGTACAAGACATCAGCTTCTATTGAAGATTGCTCAATGGAAAATGGTAGATGTCGTGCATTTACACCAGGATGGCAAGAGAGAGAAAACGTATTCTTGCACATGGAATACAAGTACATCCTTGCTATGATTAAGGCTGGTCTATACGATGAGTATTACGAGACAATCACTCGTGCACTTATTCCATTCCTAGATCCAAATATGTATGGAAGAAGTACTTTGGAGAACTCATCATTCCTAGCATCAAGTGTTAACCCTAACGAAGATATTCACGGACGTGGTTTCGTAGCTAGACTTTCAGGTTCAACTACAGAGATGATGTCAATGTGGATTGAAATGTTCATGGGACCAAAGGCGTTCACATATGAAGATGACAAACTAACACTTAACTTCGAGCCAAAACTTGCAAACTGGTTGTTCAAGGATGGCGAAGTTACATTCAGAATGCTATCTACATGTGATGTTACATATGTAAATGAAACAGAGAAGAACACTTACGGCGAAGATGG